>NZ_LJQT01000156.1:0-4604 GCF_001400515.1 Pseudomonas meliae
AAATTTCTGACAGTCTCTCAATCGATGAAAACATAGCACTTATCGTTTCAAAGTGTGTCCGGCAGACTCCTTCCCCATAAGCGCTTACAACACTCTAATAAGATCGCTGGAGAACACTGATGCACAGCTCATCCCCATCAGGAACAGGCAACACCCGGTCGAAGGCCGGAGCAGTATTTCGCGTCACTTCAGGCAACTTCCTCGAGCAATTCGACTTCTTCCTGTTTGGCTTTTACGCCACCCAGATCGCCTCCGCCTTTTTCCCGGCCAGCAGTGAGTTTGCTTCGCTGATGATGACCTTCGCAGTCTTCGGTGCGGGCTTCCTGATGCGTCCATTGGGTGCCGTTATTCTGGGCGCTTACATCGATGACGTGGGCCGGCGCAAAGGCTTGATCGTGACGCTGTCGATCATGGCCAGTGGCACGCTGTTGATTGTCCTGGTGCCCGGTTACGCGAGCATCGGCTTGTGGGCACCGGCATTGGTGCTGGTCGGCCGCTTGCTGCAAGGCTTTTCCGCCGGCGCGGAATTGGGCGGCGTGTCGGTGTATCTGGCAGAGATGGCGACACCCGGCCGCAAGGGCTTCTACACCAGCTGGCAGTCAGGTAGCCAGCAGGTGGCAATCGTTGTCGCCGCTGCACTGGGTTACGGCTTGAACCAATGGATGACACCTGCTGCTGTCGCCGACTGGGGCTGGAGAATTCCGTTCGCCATCGGTTGCCTGATCATCCCGTTCATTTTCCTGCTACGCCGCAGCCTGCAGGAAACCGAAGAGTTCGCCACGCGCGCTCACCGTCCGACCATGCGACAGGTGTTCGCGACACTGCTGCAAAACTGGCGCGTGGTGATTGCCGGCATGCTGATGGTGGCGATGACTACCACCACGTTTTACCTGATCACCATTTATGCACCGACATTCGGCAAAACCGTACTCAATCTGAGTACCTCCGATGCGCTGCTGGTGACGTTGCTGGTCGGTGTCTCCAACTTTATCTGGCTGCCGGTCGGCGGCATGTTGAGCGACCGTTTCGGACGCAAGCCGCTGCTGGTAGCGATGACCCTGCTGACCATCATCAGCGCTTATCCGGCGCTGTCCTTTCTCGCTCAGGCGCCAAGCTTTGCTCATATGCTGGAAGTGCTGTTGTGGTTCTCGTTTCTCTACGGTTTGTATAACGGCGCGATGATTCCGGCGCTGACTGAAATCATGCCGGTAGAGGTGCGGGTGGCCGGTTTTTCTCTGGCCTATAGCCTGGCGACAGCAGTTTTCGGCGGTTTCACCCCGGCAATCTCGACCTGGTTGATCCATCTGACCGGTGACAAGGCTGCACCTGCTTACTGGATGACGTTCGCTGCAGCTTGCGCGCTTGGCGCGACCCTGGTGCTCTACCGGCACCTTTCGGTTCGCCCGCAACTGGCTGTTTAATAAAGGAAAAAACTATGAAACTGTTGCATAAACATCAATTGGCGGTGCTTTTTCTGGGCTGTATGGCAGTCAGCGTTGCCGCTCAGGTTGAAGAGCTCAAGGTCATGACATCAGGCGGCTTTACTGCTGCATATAAACTGCTGGGGCCGCAATACGCGACGTCTTCCGGGGATACACTGGACAACATCCTTGGCCCGTCGATGGGCAAGGCCCCCGAGGCCATTCCAAACCGCCTGGCTCGTGGCGAGCATGCCGATGTGGTGATCATGGTCGGCTATGCGCTGGATGATTTGATCAAGCAAGGCAAGGTAGACCCGGCATCGCGGGTCGAGCTGGCCGATTCGCGGATCGGGATGGTGGTGAAGGAGGGGGCGGCCAAGCCTGCAATCGGTACCGACAGCGAGTTGAAAGACACGCTGCTCAAGGCGAAGTCGGTTGCTTACTCCGACAGCGCCAGTGGTGTGTACATCGAAAAAGAGCTTTTCAAAAAGCTCGGTATCGAGAAGGAACTCGCGCCGAAGGGCAAGATGATCGAGCGCATCCCGGTTGCTTCAGTGGTTGCCAAGGGCGACTACGAAGTGGGCTTTCAACAGGTGGCCGAACTGTTGCCGGTTCCCGGCGTGACATTCGTGGCGAAGATTCCGGAAGACGTTCAGTCGGTTACCCGCTACGCCGCTGGCATTCCGGTCAGTGCCGAGCACCCGAAGCAGGCGAAGGCATTGCTCGATTACCTGGCGTCCCCAAAAGCGCAGGCCACGGTGCAGTCTACCGGGCTGGATTCAGTTCCCCGCTGAACGTAGCGGCATCTTCCTGACCAGTCGTTCCAGTTCAAGGGCTGCAGGCGTCAATGTCCTCCCGCGACGTTTGATCAGCCCTACGTTGCGAACCACTTCAGGTGCAACCAATGGCACGCTCACCAGAAACGGGTGAGCGGTCATCGGCATGGCAATCGAGGGCACCGCCGCCACGCCGAGGCCGGCCTCCACAAGGCCGATCATGGTGGTGACATGCCGCGTTTCGCAGATACTCTCCTTGTTCGGGCGTGAGAGCGCCAGTGCCTGATCCAGTACCAGACGGTTACCTGACGTTATGTCCAGAGCGATGTAGTCGTGGCGGTACATTTCCCCCCAGCTCACGCTGGCGCAGGTCGCAAGCGGGTGATCCCGGCGGCAGGCCATCACATAGCGTTCCTGAAGAAGCAATTCGAAGTCGACCTCCGGTGCTAGATTGCCGCTGAAACTCACCCCGAAATCTGCCTCGCCAAGGGCAACTGCGCTGTTGACCTCGTTGGCGCTGGCATCCATGACGCGGATTCTGATTTTTGGAAACAGCTTATGAAACTCGCTGATGACCTGCGGCATGAAGTAGTAGGCGGCTGACGGCACGCAAGCAATGGTGACGCTACCCATCCGGGTGGAACCGACGCCATCGATGGTCATCAATGCGATGTCGAGGTCATCCAGTATTCGCTCGACCTGAGGCAGAAATGCACGGCCCACCGTGGTCAGGCTGACCCTGCGGGTCGTGCGTTCAAACAGCTTCACGTTCAGCGCAGACTCAAGCTTTTCTATACGGCGGCTGAGTGCAGGCTGGGTGATCTGCACGGTTTCAGCGGCCTTGCGGAAGCTGCCATTCTCGACCACGGCACGAAATGCCTGGAGGTCGTTTAGGTCGAAATTGATGGGCATTCGAACGTCAGTCTATTGATACGGGGTGCGCATCAATATATCAGGTTGCGCAGGCCCGCTGGCAAGGGGGAGGAGAGGGGGTATTTTTCATAAACCCCAGAAACGACAAAGCCCTGAATAATCAGGGCTTTGCGCTACCAAATATGGCGGAGGCATAGAGATTCGAACTCTAGGACCTGTTACAGTCGGCAGTTTTCAAGACTGCTGCCTTAAACCACTCGGCCATACCTCCACTATCGTTGCGGGCGCCATAATACCGGAATGAAACAAGCTGTCAAACTCTGTGACTAGCCAGTTGCAGCGCCTCTGTTATGATCTTTGCAACTCAACATTTCAACAGGAAGGAGTTTCGCCATGCGCGAACAGGATTACAGCCTTAAAACCGGCATGCAGGCCGACCAGCTAGAGGTTAGTCGTGTGCTGCGCAACACTTACGGTCTTCTCGCTCTGACGCTGGCTTTTAGTGGTGTCATGGCATTTGTCGCTCAGCAGATGCGCGTCGGCTATCCGAACATTTTCGTGGTACTGATCGGCTTCTATGGTTTGTTTTTCCTGACCAATAAATTGCGTGATTCGGTCTGGGGCCTGGTTTCGACCTTCGCCCTGACAGGTTTCATGGGGTTCCTGCTTGGCCCTATCCTTAACCGTTATCTGGGCATGGCCGGTGGCGCCGAAGTGGTTAGCTCCGCTTTCGCGATGACAGCACTGGTTTTCGGCGGTCTGTCGGCTTACGTGTTGATCACCCGCAAGGACATGAGCTTCCTGGGTGGCTTCATTACCGCAGGCTTCTTCGTTCTGCTTGGCGCGGTAGTGGCCAGCATGTTCTTCCAGATCAGCGGTTTGCAACTGGCGATCAGCGCAGGCTTCGTGCTGTTCTCGTCGGTCTGCATTCTGCTCCAGACCAGCGCGATTATTCAGGGTGGTGAGCGCAACTACATCATGGCGACGGTCAGCCTGTATGTATCGATCTACAACCTGTTTATCAGCCTGCTGCAGATTTTCGGCATCATGAGCCGCGACGACTGATGACTTCGGCCTGAGTACTCAGGCCGTTGCGCTTCAAATGCGTTAAACAAAAGCCCCGATCTTTCGGGGCTTTTGCATTTCCGGGATTTGAGAAGTGTCAGGATCTCAGGTGATGGCGATATGCCTTTCCGGCAGCCTGGGAAGGGCAAGCCGGATTGGTCAGAGACTGTCCGTCCAGTCAAATTACGCATGGTAGGCAACCTGACCGATCAGTCATCTTTATCAAGATTGTCCTAGTCTGCTCAAGCACTTATCAGCTTTTGATCATCACAAAAAATAATATCGGACGATTCCCCAAGGCCTGTGGCACTTCCTCGTTTTGGGCTAATTGACATCATGGAACAGAGCTGGACACAAGATTTCTAAATGTGTCAGCTTTGTTACGCTTCAACGCATTACGCACCACAAGGCGAGTGACTGGACTCTCTCGCTACAGGGGGAGTCCTGCCGTACCTAAGAGGGTGTAGAC
>NZ_LJQT01000495.1:0-3735 GCF_001400515.1 Pseudomonas meliae
AAAAAACTGATACTCCCCGATGTATAGCTCTGAGCCGTCAGGTCTCATCTGACTCTGTAATAGCATTTCAATAGATCCGCTAGCCGGTGCCGCGACTCAAAGCCCCGTTCACACATCAGTTTGATTTATTCAAAGGTTAGGTATACGTTACATTTAATCTAATTTGTTATGTATACGGAACATGGACTATTCCCTCATCACAACGCGTCTTGGCGAGCAGATTCGGCAGCGCCGCCTCAATCGAGGGCTTACGCAAGCCAGGCTCGCCGCGATGGCAGCCGTCACCCGGCAAAAGATAATCGCCTTAGAAAAAGGTGACCTCTCAGTAGGTATGACGGCCTATGCGCGCGTGCTCGGGGCGCTGGATTGTGAGCTCTCGGTCATACCCGCTGTCATGCCTACACTGGATGAAATTGAGGGAGTATTCGACTGATGATGACCACGCTGCAAGAGCTACTCCGCTATCGCCAAAGCAATCCGCCTGTTCTGTGCCCCCGACCAGGTACAGGACTCATTGGCCCAGCTATTCGCCATCGTGACCCTGAGCTGTATTGTCGGCAACGGCGACGCCCACCTGAAAAACTTCGGTCTGCTGTATTCCGACCCCACCCAACGAGATGCACGGCTCGCTCCAGCTTACGACATCGTCAACACCACGGCTTATATCCCCGAGGACGTGTTGGCACTGGATCTGCTCGGCAACAAGTCGCTATTCGCCTCGCGGCAGGGCCTACTGGATTTCGCCCAGATCTGTGATGTGACACGTCCAGAGGAGGTGATTTCCGGGCAACTTCAGGCACTGGAGCAAGTACTGGCGCGTTCGGTTGAGCTGAACGAGCGGGCGCCGGAGGTCATCGCTGCGGTCAGACGATGTGCTGAGCCGTTTATGAGAACCTTTGGGTAGCAAGCCGTTGGGCTTCGTGTCGCGACCTTTGGCAACTGCAATTCCAACAGACAGATGAATGCACGAATGTTCTAGACTCACCTTCTGACGTCAGCGATAACCAATCGCTTTCATCGATTCAGGTGTTTTATGCCTTCCACACACTGGATAGACCTCGCTCGCGACCTTGATACAGGCATCGAGACGCTGCACGCGCACTTTCAGGGGCATGCCTATGATCCCCATTGGCATGACAGCTATCTGGTGGGCGTTACCCGTCAAGGTGTGCAGCAGTTCAATTGCCGCCGTCAGCGCTATGCCAGTACGCCCGGGCAGGTGTTCACACTGGAACCGGGGGAAATTCATGATGGCAATGCCCCGTGCGCCGAAGGGTTCACCTATCAGATGCTGTACCTGGACCCGCATTGGCTGAGCCGGGAGCTCAGTGGGTTGTTCGAACAGGCTCCCGACCAGCATTTGCCTTCTTTCGCCAACACCCTGCAAACCGAATCACGGCTGGCTCACGCGGTCACGTTCGCTTTCACGGCGCTGCATCAAAAAGAACTACGCATCGTTCGTCAAAGCGCGTTGGATGAATTACTGGCGCAGCTCATTGATCGGATGCAATGGCGACGCATGACCGATCCCGATCCGCGCTTGCCGCAGGTGGCCTTGCGGGCGAGGGATTATCTGCACGCGCATCTGCATCAGGACGTGGGCATGAACGAGTTGGCAGCTGTTTGTGGCATTGACCGCTTTCGCTTGACGCGGGCTTTCAAGGCCGCCTTCGGCCTGCCGCCTCATGCATATCTGGTACAGCTGCGCCTGGCCAAGGCCCGTCGAATGCTGGCAGCCGGAATCTGGCCCGCTCAGGTGGCCAGCGATCTGGGCTTTGTTGACCAAAGCCATCTGGGCCGCTGGTTCATGCGCGCCTACGGACTGAGCCCGGCGGCCTATCGCTTGCGCTGCTCAAACCTTCCAGACTGATCCTGTGGTATGTCGCAGCATGGGCTTTTTCAGCCCTGGATTGCCGATTATGCTGCCTTTCATTCTGTTCGCCTTCGTCGCCTCGATTACCCCCGGCCCCACCAACATCCTGGTATTAAGCAACAGTGCCCGCTTCGGCTGGCGCGCCGTCGTACCGTTGATTCTGGGAGCCTGCACCGGCGCTGCACTGTTGGTGTTGCTCGTCGGCATGGGGGTCGGCCACTCATTGCTCGCGATCCCCAATGCTCAGCGCGTCATGGCATGGGTCGGCGTGCTGTGGCTAACCTGGCTGGCCTGGAAAATAGGTGCCGGCCCGACCGACTCAATCGAGCGGCAAAACAGTCTGCCGATGGGCTTTATCGGTGGCGCAGCACTGCAATTAGTAAATCCCAAGACCTGGGTCATGGCGCTGGCGGTAGTCAGTGTATTCAGCCAGCGCAGCCCGGTGTCTTACCTGGCGCTGGTGTTTTTTCTGATTTCCTTGCCCTGCCTCGGCAGCTGGGCTTTGATGGGCGCAGGCTCGTCCCGCTGGCTCACATCGCCTTGGCGAGTGCAGTGGATGAATCGAGTACTGGCGGTTTTATTGCTGCCGGCGGCGTGGATCGGTTTTATGGACAGTGTCTGAGCGCGTGCGGCCTGGATTGGCGGTGGGTACGCGAGGAGTCGGCTTCATTCAAAGGCTCTTGTCGAGCCAACTCGACTATTTGCTTGTGAGGTGAGTTTTGCTCTTCAACTTGCTGGTTTGCTCTGCGGCCGTCATCTCTTTTCACCGCAGAGCCTGTATGGCGTCAGATTATTCCGGTGCTTGCGCGCCGCTGGTCCTGGACAGCTCAGCAGGTCGGGCTGCCGCATTGAAGAAGGCCAGGTGATAGGCCAGGCTGACGAACACCGCACCGCCCACCGCGTTACCCAAAAATACCGGAACGAAGTTGTCGCCGAACTGCGCCCAGCTCAAGGCGCCGGCAAAGATCGCTGCAGGAATGACGAACATATTGGCGACGATGTGCTGAAAGCCGATCGCGACGAATGCCATCACCGGAAACCACATGCCGGCCACTTTACCGATCACGTCCTTGCTCGCGTAGCTGAGCCACACCGCCAGGCACACCAGCCAATTGCAGCCAATACCCGAGATGAATGCCTGTTCGAAGCTGGCCCCCACCTTGGCATTGGCGATGGCCACAGTCTTGGCCAGGAATGGGCCTTCAGTCAGCCCCACCACATGGCCGAAACAATAGGCGACGAACAGCGCGCCGATCAGGTTGGCCAGCGTCACCAGTACCCAGTTGCGCACCAACTGACCCAGACCGATACGCCCGGCGAATAGCGCCATGGGCAGGCTCATCATGTTGCCGGTCAGCAACTCGCCACCGGCCAGCACCACCAGAATAAGCCCGACCGGAAATACCACAGCGCCAAGCAGATTGCCCAGCGACGCCCACTCGTGAGGGATCATGGTGCTGACATGAATATCGAGAAGAAACCCGAGGGCAATGAAAGCCCCTGCCAGAAAGCCCAGGATCATCAACGACGACAGGCCCAGGTGGGCCTTCTTGACGCCGCTTTCGACGGCAATTTCAGCGATTTGCTGCGGGGTGTTCAGAGACATGGTGGGCTCGTGCGTGGTCGTGGGCTGAGCGTAGGGAGCAGAAGCTCAAGCGGTGCGCGCATCTGTCGCACGGGGAAACAACGTTACGGAATGTTTCGAAGGATGGCTAATCGGATGTTTTGATCGGGTGATTGAGAGGGTCGATGACTGGACTTACAGTTGTTTGGTTGGCAGGTTTGTAGTGGGTCAACTAAACCCGATCACTGAGTTGTCAGCGAACGAGCCATCTTGGAAACGCGGGAGTATCAGTTTTTTT
>NZ_LJQT01000263.1:0-430 GCF_001400515.1 Pseudomonas meliae
GTCTACACCCTCCTAGCGACCATCGCTGAAAATGATAGTTGGCTGTAATGCTCTGATTTCGGGCTTTGTGAGCGATATTGCATTATTGAAGTGCATATTTTGAAAATCTTGTAATAAAGCCTCTTGACAAAATGGAAGTGTAATTTTTTCAATGTCTTATCGCTGATTGGTCTCGAAAGTGTGCACTGTATTGAAACACTTTGTAGCAAGTGCTCATGTCGCTCCATGGGGCATTGATGGCAGTTGTATCGATGTAACCGATATTGATGTTCCTCACACCGGTGTGGAAACGGCACGCCAACTCAGGCGTTGGCATGCCACTCAAGCGGGTTAATGAAGGGTGATCAATCTGTCTCGATCCGCGAATGTTTGCGCGTGTCTTTCATGAAGACATACACCAGCAGCGAACAGGGGGAGTATCAGTTTTTTT
>NZ_LJQT01000062.1:0-269 GCF_001400515.1 Pseudomonas meliae
ACCTCATCAAATGCCACTAAAAGCTCTACGGGTTTGCCTGGCTCTTCTGAGATTCGACTCAGATATACGCCCACCTCTGTAGGCAGAGCCCAACGAAAAACCTCGTACATGAGATTGCTTGGCGGCACCGAATTCAAGCTCAGCTCAGTAACGTTGGCGGTGACCAACTGGATAACCTGGTCACCAACGCCATACGGAATGGGATGTGTGTCGTATCGGGTAATAATCATTATGAAACCTTGGGATAACGTGTAAGGGGGCTAATCCAA
>NZ_LJQT01000112.1:0-2598 GCF_001400515.1 Pseudomonas meliae
CCGCAGGCTGCCCTGTTCGTTTCAGCCTTGAGGCGGCAGCGGTAGGTCGGACTTGTGAGTCCAACCAACACATACAAGTGAGCTCTTAAATGGCGGCGGTGGATTTTCTGCTTCGGCAGCGCACTTCGCATCCACGCGGGCTTGGCGCTGGGCTTTCTCTTTGGCTTCCGAGTTCAGCAACAGCGTGAACGCGGCAACTACAGAAAGCGCAACAACGAGAAATGTAATTTTCAAGCTTCGTTTTCCTTAAACTTTGGCAGGAGTACAGCCCAGTTCCCGTGGGCCAGCGAGCCGAGGGGAGTAATAGGGTTTGGGCCTTGGGGACCAGTCATTCGCCTTCGCGCATTCAGCAGCTCCCTTCGCCGATCGGGCTCGCACGTACATCGTGCGAATGACCTTCCGTTTTTTTCCATTGCCCTGCACAAGATCCACGGCAAAGACCTTGAACTCCTTATCCTTCCAGAAGGCGTGCGCGTCAGCCTCATCACCGAACAGCATGCGCTCTTGCTTGGGCGCTGGAGTCATGGCCCGCCCCTCAGCTTGCTCCTGGGCGGCTTCAATGACCTTGGCAGCGGTCAGCTGCGCGTCCATGCCCTTGCCCCAAGACTGCGTCATATAGAAAGGCTGCGCCTCAACTACTTCCGCTGCGTCGGAATGACTGATGGCCATCGACTCGGCCACCACCTCGATCACTGCACCTACCCATTCGAAATACTTCATTGCGGCATTCCTTGATGGCCCCGGCGAACCGGGGCTAGTGGTCAGTCAGTCAACAGTCAGGGTCGCAAATTTGCCGTCCGCGACGTACTGCTGCCACAGCGCGATTGCCTTTTCTTGCTGGTCTTTCGGGAAGGCCGTTACCACGTTTGTCTCAGAGTGCAGCGTTACCAAGTATTCCATTTTTTTGCATCCTCAGTGATTCGCTTCAATGAGGTGAAGTTTACCGTTATCTGTAAACTACAGCAACAAAATGTTTACCGTTTACTGTAAAAAACAGCGAGCTCCCTAACCTCCCTGCTGAGCTTATTGAGGTCGGACACTTTCCGTGAAAGCGTGGTTTCACTTACGCCGCATTCTGCGCATGCTAACGTCTGCTTCTTCCCGTCAACGAAGTGGCCGTACAGTGCAGAAATAACCGATTCAGCAGTGATTTTGGTAAGGCCTATAAGACGTCGAAGATGCTCAGGATCTACCTGACCAGGAACAAGATCCCGCTTTGCAACAGTCATCAAACACCCCTGTACGTAGCAACAAATTTACCGTTATCGGTAAAGCCTGTCATGGATATAGCCAGAATAATAGTGCCAACTCGAACGCTTTCTGAATGACAACCTGGTCTTACTCGCGATGTTCGGGCTAGTCGCGCAAGGCTTACTAGATTACTGTGTATATAAACAGTAATCCTATGGTGCCATATGAAACCTCTCACGCCCTTCCCCCTGACGCCTTCTACGCAGTTATTACAAGTTCTTGCAGGCGCAGCTGCTGGTGGATTTCCAAGCCCAGCGGCTGATTACTACGAACCACCTCTGTCGTTGGATGAGCTGATGAACATCCGTGCCCCTCATGTCTGGATCGTCCAGGTTGAGGGCGACAGCATGCGCGACGCTGGTATCTTCGATGGTAGCCTCTTGGTAATCGATCGCTCGATTCCACCGGCTGCTGGCAAGATCGTTTTAGCTTACGTCGACAACCAGCCGCTAGTGAAGCGATTGACTAGGTCACCTGCAGGTTGGGTCTTGGAGTCGGCAAATCCGGCGTACAAAAACATCGCGCCGAACGAGTACGGCACAATCGAGGTGTTCGGGGTCGTGACCTGGGACCTGACGCCTCATGCGCTCTGATCCACTACCGGTCTTCGGCCTGGTCGACGCCAATAAGTTTTACTGCAGCTGTGAGCGCATTTTCAGGCCCGAGCTGAGGGACAAGCCGGTGGTGGTTCTTTCGAATTCGGACGGCTGCATCGTGGCTTGCACCAACGAGGCGAAAGCACTTGGTTTGAAGATGGGGGATCCCTACTTCAAGATCCGGAAGTTTCTGGAGCAGCACGGCGTTGCTGCATTCAGCAGCAACTACACCCTGTATGGCGAGTTGTCGCACAGAATGGCTATGGCCACTGCTTCCTTGGTCAGCGCCGTGCAGCAATACTCAATTGACGAATCCTTCGTACGTCTCGAGGATCAGCCCGAACCGTTAGTTGATGTTGGGCGAGCCATTCAGGCCCGTGTTCTGCAGTGGGTTGCTTTGCCAGTCGGTGTGGGGATTGGTCACACCAAAACACTGGCGAAAGCCGCGCAACATGCTTCAAAGGTTTGGAGGGACAAGACCGGTGGTGTTGTCGATCTGCGACGGCCTGATGCGGTCGAGTGGCTATTGCGGCGTATGCCGGTCGAAGACGTATGGGGGATTGGCCGACGCATGCGCGATCACCTGGCCAGCGAGGGAATATCAACGGCATGGCAGCTTTCTCAAGCCGAGCCACGAACGATGGGCCGCAAATACTCGGTTGTCCTGGAGCGGACGATTAGAGAGCTGCGCGGCCAGTCCTGTATAGAGCTGGAGCAGCACCCACCCGACAAACTGTCACCGCCACTGTAA
>NZ_LJQT01000355.1:0-823 GCF_001400515.1 Pseudomonas meliae
AACCCGGGGCGGTTCAGTTTGCCCTCAATGCCGACGATACGGAGCAGCGCATTGTCGGCATTTGTCAGCGCGCATGGACGCCTGTGGGGCAGGTTGCCGCAGTCTGCGTGCAGCCGCGTTTCGTGTGTCTGGCACGTACCACCCTGGACCGTATGCAGGCGCATGACATCAAGGTTGTCGCCATAGTCAATTTCCCCCACGGCAGCAGCAACATTCAGTCAGTGACCTCGCAAGTTCGCGCCGCGTTGCTGTCCGGCGCGGACGAAATAGATGTCGTGTATCCCTTTCGCGCACTGCTCGGTGGAGATCAACAGCCCGGCCTTGAGATGATATCGGCGTGCAGCTCATTGTGTGCAGGGCGGGTCAAACTCACCGCGACACTTGAAACCGGCGATCTGCGCGATTCCCAAATGATCCTCAATGCTTGCCGCGATGCGATTGTTTCGGGTGCCGACTTTATCAAGACCAGCACGGGCAAATCAGCCACCCACGTTACACCGCAGGCTGCACGGGTGATGCTCGAGTCTATCGCGGACGTCGGCGGGCAGGTGGGGTTGAAGGTTGCGGGAGGGATCCGGACGTTCGACGAGGCACGTTTTTACATGATGCTGACGCATGCCCGTTTTGGTCGGCAATGGATGAATGCCGGGCGCGTGCGGTTGGGTGGCTCAAGCTTGCTGGACGATTTGCTGGCCAGACTTGGCCTGTATGAGTCGTATGGCAACGGTTTTTGAGCGGTGGGCAGCTTTTTGAAGGACAAAAAAGACCCGGCAAAGAGCCGGGTCAAAAACCGTGGTTAGCCTGATGAGGAGATAATCTGAAA
>NZ_LJQT01000140.1:0-4296 GCF_001400515.1 Pseudomonas meliae
ATTTTGTCTACACCCTCCTATGCCGCGCATGCAATAAACGGCGAAATCGCGCAGGCGTCAGCGGTGTTCATTTCGCATTTGATTCTGCACCTCGGTCTGGCACCTCGGGTGACGTCGGTTGAGGCGCTGAACGGACGCAGACGACTGACAATTACTGTCTATGCTTATTCCAAAAAGCACGTTTTAAAAAATTTTATACACGCTTAGGGTATATATACCGGACCACCGGACATCGTGATGTTTTCCAGCCGCACTTGATGCGGTCTACTGCTACGAGGTTCCGATGGTCCCTTTCACAACTACCCCTGTGGATAAACCCAGGGCTGTACCTACTGACGGTGAGCGACGCGAGTCTGATCCGGCGGCGGTAGCAGCCCACCACGTCGAGGCTTCACAAGAGCCTGACGTCGCTCCCCGACTGCTTGCGGCCAAGGTGTTGCAAAACGACGCCGAGGCCATTGCAGCCGCTCATGAACTGGCAGCGGCAGCCAGGATCAATGCTGCAAACCGCGACCGGCAACGCGCTTTGCCGTGGGCTGAAATCGAACAATTCACCCGCAGCGGACTGGGCAGCATATCCATCCCGCGCGCGTACGGCGGGCCGCAAGTATCGTTCGTCACGGTGGCCGAGGTGTTCAGGATCATTTCTGCTGCCGACCCCGCATTGGGACAAATTCCACAAAACCAGTTCGGCATTCTGCACCTGCTGCAGGGCAGCGCCACCGAACAGCAGAAAAAAACACTGTTCCAGAGCGTCCTGGACGGCTGGCGCATTGGCAACGCCGGGCCGGAACGCGGCACCAAAAACACGCTGGAACTCAAGGCACGGATCACCGCCAATGGCGACCGCCTGACCATCACCGGACAAAAGTTCTATTCCACCGGCGCGCTGTTTGCACATTGGGTCGCAGTCAAGGCGCTGGATGATCAGGGCCGACAGATCATGGCCTTCGTCAAACGTGGCACACCGGGCCTGCGCATCGTCGATGACTGGTCGGGCTTTGGCCAGCGCACCACCGCAAGCGGCACCGTGCTGCTCGACAACGTTGCGGTCGACGCCGGGCAGGTGGTCGACAACTGGCGTCTGGCCCTGACGCCCAATATTCAGGGCGCGGTATCGCAGTTGATCCAGGCTGCGATAGACGCGGGCATTGCTCGCGGTGCAATTGATGATGCGATTGCGTTCGTTCGCGAGAAATCCCGTCCGTGGATCGACGCCAACGTCGAGCGTGCCAGCGACGATCTCTACGTGATTGCCGACATCGGCAAGCTGAAACTTGAGCTGCACGCCGCCGAAGCCTTACTGCGCAAGGCGGGTCAGGAACTCGACGAAATCAACGCTGCGCCCATAGACGAGCACTCGGCAGCGCGCGCTTCCATTGCCGTGGCGCGTGCCAAGGTAATGACCACCGAAATCTCCTTGTTGGCCAGCGAAAAGCTGTTCGAACTGGCGGGCAGCCGCGCGACCCTGGCCGAGTTCAATCTCGACCGCCACTGGCGTAACGCACGCGTCCATACCCTCCACGACCCGGTGCGCTGGAAATACCACGCAGTCGGCACCTGGCATTTGAACGGCACCCTGCCTGCTCGCCATTCCTGGATCTGAACCAGACCACTGGAGAACACCTTTGATGAGTTCCAACCTTCAGGCGCGCGACAACGCAGCGCTGATTACCAGTGACGCTCAGGCCCTGCAAACAGCCCGCGAACTGGCCCTGCACTTCAAGACCGACAGCGCACAACGCGACCGCGAGCGTCGTTTGCCTCATGCCGAACTCGACCTGTTCAGTCAGTCCGGTCTGTGGGGCATCAGTGTCCCGAAGGCCTTTGGCGGCGCGGGTGTTTCAAACGTTACACTGGCCAAGGTGATACAGCTGATTTCCGAAGCCGATGGCTCGCTGGGCCAGATTCCGCAAAACCATTTCTATGCCCTCGAAGTGTTGCGCGTGAACGGCAACCCGCAGCAACAGGCGCAACTGTATGCCGAGGCGCTGGCTGGCGTGCGGTTCGGCAACGCGCTGGCCGAACTGGGAACCAAAACGGCACATGACCGCACCACTCGCCTGACCCGTGACGGCGACGGTTATCGCATCAATGGCCGCAAGTTCTACGCAACCGGCGCGCTGTACGCGCAACGTATTCCCACCTCGGTGATCGACGACGAAGGCGTGCAGCAACTGGTTTTCGTCGCGCATGACAGCGAGGGCCTGACCGTCATCGACGACTGGAGCGGTTTCGGGCAGCGCACCACGGGCAGCGGCTCGGTGCTGTTCGACAACGTGTACGTCCGCGCCAACGACGTCGTGCCGTTCCAGAGCGCTTTCCAGCGCCCCACTACGGTCGGGCCGCTTGCGCAGATTCTTCATGCGGCGATCGACACCGGCATCGCCCGCGCAGCCTTTGAGGACGCCCTGACCTTCGTGCAGACGCGCACCCGGCCGTGGATCGACTCGGGTATCGAAAAGGCCGTGGACGACCCACTGACGCTGCACAGCTTCGGCAAGCTGGGTATTCGCCTGCACGCCGCCGAAGCACTGCTCGAGCGCGCCGGGGAGTTTCTCGACGTTGCCCAGGCAGACAGCAATGCCGAAACCGTGGCCGCCGCCTCGATAGCCGTTGCCGAAGCCCGCGCCATCAGCACGGAGATTTCCCTGGCGGCCGGCAGCACGTTGTTCGAACTGGCAGGCAGCCAGTCAACGCTGGCTGAACACGGCCTGGATCGTCACTGGCGCAATGCGCGCGTTCATACGCTGCACGACCCGGTGCGCTGGAAGTTTCACGCCATCGGCAATTACTACCTCAACGACACCAACCCTCCGTTGCGGGGGACGATCTGATGGCGCGTAAAAAGATCCTCCTCAACGCGTTCAACATGAACTGCATCGGCCATATCAATCATGGTCTGTGGACGCATCCGCGTGATACCTCAACGCAATTCAACAGCCTGGAATACTGGACCGAGCTGGCGAAACTGCTGGAACGTGGTCTGTTTGACGGTTTGTTCATCGCCGACATCGTGGGCGTGTACGACGTCTATCAAAACTCGGTGGACGTCACCCTCAAGGAAGCCATCCAGTTACCGGTCAACGACCCGCTGCTGCTGGTTTCGGCAATGGCTGGCGTGACCAGACACCTGGGCTTTGGCCTGACGGCCAACCTGACCTACGACGCGCCCTATCTGTTCGCCAGGCGCATGTCGACACTCGATCATCTGAGCCGTGGCCGGGTGGGCTGGAACATCGTGACCGGCTACCTCGACAGCGCGGCGCGCGCCATGGGTCTCACCGAGCAGAACGAGCACGACCGCCGTTACGATCAGGCCGATGAATACCTGGAGGTGCTCTACAAGCTCTGGGAAGGCAGCTGGGAAGACGATGCCGTCATCAATGACCGCGAGCAGCGCGTCTATGCCCAGCCGGGCAAGGTGCACAAAGTACGGCACCAGGGCGAGTTCTATCAGGTCGAGGGCTACCACCTGTGCGAGCCGTCACCGCAACGCACGCCAGTGCTGTTTCAGGCCGGCAGTTCGGAGCGCGGCCTGCAATTTGCCGGGCAGAACGCAGAATGCGTGTTCATCAGCGGCCAGAACAAAACCGCGACCCGCGAGCAGGTAGACAAGGTGCGCGCCAGCGCAGTGAAGGCCGGGCGCAACCCGGAGGACATCAAGGTGTTCATGGGCCTTAACGTCATTGTCGCCGCGACCGAGGCGCTGGCTCGGGAGAAACACGCCGAGTACCGCCACCATGCCAGCGCCGAAGCTGGCGTGGCGCACTTTGCGGCGTCGACCGGTATCGATTTTGCCGAATACGAACTGGACGAACCCATTCAATACGTGAAGAGCAACGCCATTCAGTCCGCGACCAGAAACCTGAAAAACAACGACTGGACCCGCCAGAAACTACTCGATCAGCACGCGCTGGGCGGCCGTTATATCACCCTGGTCGGCTCGCCTGAACAGGTCGCTGATGAGCTGGAATCGTGGATTGCAGAAACCGGCCTGGACGGTTTCAACCTGACCCGCATCGTCACGCCAGAGAGCTACGAGGACTTCATCGATCTGGTGATCCCGGAGCTGCAACGCCGCGGGTCCTACAAGACCGATTACGAAGACGGCAGCCTGCGCAAAAAACTGTTTCCGGAAGGTACGGATCGATTGCCGAAACGGCACGCGGGAGCGGCGCACCGGCGTATTTGATTATCAAACGGACGCAGAGCGTCCAGAACGGCATTACCACGCAGAATGCTCGGCGTTATACATAAGTCTGCTCTTGATTCTGGCCGAAGGCCGTGGGAGCG
>NZ_LJQT01000068.1:0-11444 GCF_001400515.1 Pseudomonas meliae
ACGCTCTGCGTCACAACTCTACGCCTCACCATGCATCAGCGGCCTTACGCAGAGCCAGCAGAGCGGCATTCCCTAATCAGACTCCGATATTGCCCAGCGTCTGCACGATGTTGCGCAAGGTGCCAGCGATGGTCGGATGCTCCAGCTCGAAACGCTCGACGGCCAGGTTCACGCCGTCAGCCAGACTGCTGTCTTCATGGGTGGCGTTTTCCAGCTGAATTTCAGTTTCGATTTGTTGCATGAGTTCGTGAAGATTTTCCCGGTCAGACTCCGAAAGCGGGGGGTTATGCTCCAGTT
The DNA here is from genome assembly GCF_001400515.1 of Pseudomonas meliae. Classification (NCBI taxonomy): domain Bacteria; kingdom Pseudomonadati; phylum Pseudomonadota; class Gammaproteobacteria; order Pseudomonadales; family Pseudomonadaceae; genus Pseudomonas; species Pseudomonas meliae. The sequence continues at coordinate 298 of NZ_LJQT01000068.1, forward strand.
GCTCGCGCAGGGTGTTGAGTTGTTCTTGCAGTTCGCGGGCGGGCATGACGTGCTCCTTGATTGATAAGTCTGTCTCATGGACTTCGCCGAAGAGCTAAAGGTCCATGATCACTCAAGACTAATCCAGTCAGTGCCTGGCTGCATGTGTATCAGGGTTTTTCACCTTTGCTGCGGCGTAATGCGATATCGGCCAGGCAGAACTCCAGATCGCCAAGGTGATCAATGACCGAGTGTACTCCCAGCGAATAGAGTTTGAGCGTGGCCTGCGCGCGTCGCTGCTCGCGTTCGGCGTCACTCAGTGCCTGCCATTGCGAAGGCGAAAGTCCGCACAGTGGCCCGCAAGACGCCAGGCCAATGGTCCACAGCCCGGCATTCAGCCCGGACTGCAACAGGCGTGGGTCGCCGCTGATCAGCACGCAGCCATCCAGCTGGCTGACCTTCAGGGCCATCAGCGCCATCCAGCAAGCATCCGGGGCGGGCCATTTGGCGGTTGGGCGAGGGGCGGGAATCATCCAGTCACTTACTGGTTCAGCCAGCGTAGCGCTGACGGTTTCAGGCAGCTCGTCAAGCCAGGCGCAAGGCATTCCCTGATCACGCAGAGTCCGCAGAATATCCTTTGCGCCAGGTGTGAGCTGTGTGAGCTCATTGCCTGGTGTAAGCGAGGTCGCGGCCTGCGCACCGAAGTCCACCAGACAGCCGCTGAGGCCGAACAGCAGGGCGGGAAAGGTTGGCAGAGGCGTGAGGACCGGCGCGAGCATGAGGATCTCTCTGAAATATCCAGAAACGCTACCGGTATTTTGTGACACTTCGATGAATGTGCGATGACGGGGGGTTATCCGGAACCCTTTGCTGACAGACCTGCCTTATTCATGACAGAAGGCTTTATACTCCCTGTCCTAGCGTGTGGGGCGTAGCACCCGCGTCATTATTTCGATATCTCGATCAGGAGTGTCAGCTATGCCCGTGACCGGTGCAGGCTTTATCAAGCGTTTGCTGCAATTGTCCCTCTGTGCCGGCATTGCGCTGGTGCCGGTAGCCGTTCAAGCCGCCGAAGATGACCCGTGGGAAAGCATCAACCGCTCCATTTTCAGCTTCAACGATACCCTCGACGCTTATACGCTCAAGCCGCTGGCTAAGGGTTATCAGTACATCGCGCCACAATTTGTCGAAGACGGTATCCATAACTTCTTCAACAACATCGGCGATGTCGGCAACCTGGCGAACAACGTGCTGCAAGCCAAGCCTGAAGCGGTCGGTGTCGACACTGCGCGCCTGATCGTCAACACCACGTTCGGGCTGCTGGGTTTCATTGACGTGGGTACCCGCATGGGCCTGCAACGCAACGATGAAGATTTTGGCCAGACACTGGGCTACTGGGGTGTGCCGAGCGGCCCGTTCGTGGTGATTCCGCTGCTGGGTCCAAGCACCGTGCGTGATGCCTTCGCCAAATACCCGGACACCTACACGTCTCCATACCGCTACATCGATCATGTGCCGACCCGTAACACGGCGCTGGGCGTCAACCTCATCGATACGCGTGCCAGCCTGCTGTCTGCCGAGCGTATGGTCAGCGGTGATCGTTACACGTTCATCCGTAACGCTTACCTGCAGAACCGCGAGTTCAAGGTCAAGGACGGAAAGGTCGAAGACGATTTTTAATCGACACTTTGCCTCTGCGTGAATCAATAAAGGCGACCCTGGGTCGAGCCTTTATTATTTTTTGAAAGTGTGAAGTAATTCCGCCTGCAGTCAGCGCATCGAGACGATGGAAAGCCCCAGTTTCTGTCCGCCGCCTTCTTCGTCATTGACCCACACCACCTCGGTTTCGGCCTCAAGTCCCTTGAGCGCAGGATGATCAGAGTCGATGCTCACGCTAAGCTTGTCCCCGACCTGGAATGAGCGTGGTGCCTGGACCTGCATGCCTGAGCTGGAAAGGTCAATGCATACGGCGGGAATCACCTGGCCCGCGTGGATCAGGTTGACGTCTGCTTCGACGCGCATGCGGATGTAATCCCGCTTTTCCTCGTAGTTGCGATCATTTCCACTCATGTACAGTCCTTCGTTTTAGTTGCTGATTTGTGAGTTCTTATAACTCCGGGTGATTTGCGATGTAAAGAGCGCAAAGTGAGGATAGGAGCATGCTTGAAACACCCGTCGGATGGGAGTACCGTCTGCGCCTTGAAGGGCACCTCTGAGACACGCCACGCACATCCAGTTGTCGCGTGTTATTACGGAGAGGCTAGAAGCGAATCCAGTAAGCTGGTTCCGGAAACACCGGGCCGCCTACGCCAACCTGATCTGGCGCCGTTTGCCCCCATGCCAAAAACCAGTGCCAAGCTGCTGATTATCGATGACGACGACGTAGTGCGCGCGAGCCTTGCCGCCTACCTTGAAGACAGTGGCTTCAGCGTTCTGCAAGCGAGTAATGGCTTGCAGGGAATTCAGATGTTCGAGCAAGAGAACCCCGATCTGGTGGTCTGCGATCTACGCATGCCTCAGATGGGCGGGCTTGAGCTGATCCGTCAGGTCACCGCCATCGCTCCGCAGACGCCTGTCATCGTTGTATCCGGTGCGGGCGTTATGAGCGATGCGGTAGAGGCCTTGCGCCTCGGCGCTGCCGATTATCTGATCAAGCCCCTTGAAGATCTTGCCGTGCTGGAGCATTCAGTGCGTCGGGCGCTGGATCGGGCTCGTCTGCTTACTGAAAACCAGGTCTACCGCGAAAAGCTGGAAAAGGCCAATCGCGAACTTGAAGCCAGTCTTCACCTGTTGCAGGAAGATCAGGACGCAGGTCGGCAAGTGCAGATGAACATGTTGCCGATCACCCCGTGGTCGATTGACGAATTCAAGTTTGCCCATCAGATCATTCCGTCGTTGTATCTGTCCGGCGATTTTGTCGATTACTTCAGGGTCGACGAACGGCGTGTTGCCTTCTACCTGGCAGATGTTTCAGGTCACGGTGCTTCATCGGCGTTCATCACGGTGCTGCTGAAGTTCATGACGACTCGGCTGCTGTTTGAATCCAGGCGTGGCGGAACACTGCCGGAATTCAAACCGTCGGATGTACTGGGGCATATCAACCGCGGGCTTATCAGTTGCAAGCTGGGCAAGCACGTTACGATGGTCGGCGGTGTTATTGATGAAGAGTCAGGTAAACTGACGTATGCCGTGGGTGGTCATCTGCCACTGCCGGTGTTGTATTCCGAAGGGCAGGCGCGTTATCTGGAAGGTCGCGGCCTACCGGTCGGTTTGTTCAACGAAGCGACCTATCAGGATCACGAAATCGACCTGCCAGCATCCTTCAGTCTGACCATGTTGTCTGATGGCATACTGGATCTGTTGCCCGGTGATACACTCAAAGAGAAAGAAGCAGTCCTTCCCGAGTTGGTCAAGACGGCTGGCGGCAGCCTGGATGGCTTGCAGCGGGTTTTTGAATTGGCAACGCTAGGGGAGATGCCGGATGATATCGCCTTGTTAGTGTTAAGCAGGAATCTTGAATGAGTACCGGTAGAATCCAGTTCGCCGAGCAGGAAGGCACCTTCGTTCTCAAGTTCGTGGGTGAAGTGCGGTTGACGCTGTGTTCGGCTCTGGATGCGACTATCGAGCGTATCTTCACTGCGTTGAATTTCTCGGCGGTGGTCATCGATCTTACCGAGACGCGCAGCATTGACAGCACAACGCTTGGCTTGCTGGCCAAACTTTCGATCCTGTCGCGCCAGAAGGTTGGACTGTTGCCGACTCTCGTGACCACTCACGAGGACATCACGCGCCTGTTGCAGTCGATGGGCTTTGATCAGGTGTTCAACATCGTTGACCGGCCCCTGCCGCGGCCTGAGAGCCTGACTGACCTGCCTTCGCAGGATCAGTGCGAAGAAGTGGTCAAGGCCAAGGTACTTGAGGCGCACAAGATCCTCATGGGCCTTAACGACTCGAATCGTGAAGCGTTCCATGATCTGGTCAATGCACTGGAAGGTCAGCGCTAGGCGCCATTGGCGTCTGTCCTTCTGATCACTGAACGACAGGCAGCAAAAAGGGCGACACCCGTTAAGGTGTCGCCCTTTTTCGTTATCAGGCTTTTGCGGAGAGCAGCGCTTCCAGCTTTTCCTGATCGCGAGCGAACTGACGAATGCCTTCAGCCAGTTTTTCAGTGGCCATGGCATCTTCATTGGAGGCCCAGCGGAACTGGCTCTCGGTCAGGCTCTGACGAGCCTCACCGGCATTGCCCGGTGCAAGCTTGCGTTCCAGCGTACCGGTATCTTCAGCCAGTTTCTTGAGCAGGTCGGTGCTGATGGTCAGGCGATCACAGCCCGCCAGTTGTTCGATCTGGTTCAGATTGCGGAAGCTTGCCCCCATGACCACGGTTTTGAAGTCGTTGGCCTTGTAGTAGTTATAGATGCGCGTCACAGACTGCACACCCGGATCCTCTGCGCCAACGTAGTCGATGCCTGAAGATTTCTTGTACCAGTCGTAGATACGGCCCACGAACGGAGAAATCAGGAACACGCCAGCCTCGGCACAGGCGATTGCCTGGGCGAAGGAGAACAACAACGTCAGGTTGGTCTGAATACCGTCCTTCTCCAGCTTCTCAGCGGCACGGATACCTTCCCACGTGGCTGCCAGCTTGATCAGCACCCGATCACGTTTGATGCCGGCGGCATCGTAAAGGCCGATCAAGCGCTCGCTGCGCTCGATCAGGGCATTGGTGTCGAACGAGAGGCGTGCGTCCACTTCAGTGGATACGCGGTCCGGAACCACCTTGAGAATTTCCTGACCGATGGCGACTGCAAAGCGGTCGCAGGCCAGGCCGATGTCACCCTTGGCACCGCTGAATGCGTCGGCGAGCATCTGAGCGTTGTTTACGTCGGATGCGGCCTTGAGCAGCAGCGAAGGGTTGGTGGTGGCGTCCTCTGGTTCGAGGCTTTTGATTGCGCCGAAGTCGCCGGTATCAGCAACAACGGTAGTGAATTTCTTGAGTTGATCCAGCTTGGAAGTCATGAGCGTGCTCTGTCCTGTGCGGTTGGATGACATTACCCGAGCGCTGCCGACCACTCAAGGCCGCAGCGTTTCCTGCTGCCGATGATAGGCCCTGAGGGACGGCATTGTCGTGAATACCTTTGTCGAGACTGTTTTTGAGCCTCGCATGCACTGCTTGTTCCCTTGATGTGAATTTAACGGCCATCAGGCAGCTTGCAGCGTGCAAGAGTCAGAGCGACCACTTCAGCGAGACCATCAGGTTGCGCGGGTCACCGTAAACGCCGCTACCGGTCGCCAAGGGAATGCCCTGCCAGTATTTTTCGTCGAATACGTTGTTGAGATTGACCCGTGCATCCCAGTGCTCGTCGAAACGGTAGCCTGCCATCAGTCCCACAACCGCATAGGCGTCCTGCTCGGAGTGACCGGTGCCGACCCGGTTGTACGTCTCGCTTTGCGCCAGAACGTCGGCACCCACGCGCCATTTGTTCAGGTTGCCGGGCAGGTGATAGGACGTTGCTGCCTTGAACAGGTGTTTCGGTTGATTGGGCGCAAACAGGTCGCCCTTGTCATTGGTCCGGTCCTTGACGTACTGGCTCAACACCAGTGTGTAGGAGGCGGAAGCCTGCCAGTCAGGTGTCAGCTGGCCGCTGATTTCTGCGTCGATCCCTCGGCTGCGCACTTCACCGGCTGCTTCGTAGCAGACGCGATTCTGCTGCTGGCAAGTGACTGGCGGATTGACGATGGCGTACGCGCGGTTTTCCTGGGTCATGTCGAAGACTGCCAGCGATGCGTTCAGACCACCGTCGAAGTATTCGCCTTTCAGGCCGATTTCGTAACTTTCGCCCGTCATCGGGTCCAATACGCCGCCTCCCACGTCCAGTTGGTTCTGCGGCTTGAAGATCTCGGTATAGCTTGCGTAGGCCGAGTAGGTATCGTTCAGGTCATAGACGATGCCGGCATAAGGCGTGACCTCACGAATGACTTTGTAGTCACCATTGCTGGCCGAACGATTCTGATAGTCGTACCAGCTTACCCGGCTGCCGACGATAACGTGCAATGGATCAATCGGGTTGAAACGTGCGGCGGCGTAGACGCCTTCCTCGGTGGCGGTGTTCTGATTGACGTAGGCGGTACGCGTGGCAGGGTCCGGTTTTGCAATGAGATTGGGGTTGAAGGTGTAGATATCGACCGGTGTAGAGCCGTAAAAGCCGCCTTTCTGATCAAACTTTTCTTCGCGCCGACTGACGCCGAGCATCAGCTCGTGCTGCCGGCCAAACAGCTGAAATGGACCGGACAGCGAACCATCCAGACTGGTCTGCACGTCTGTGGTGTCGTACTCGCCAGCCGCCTGGCCGTAACCGGTGCCACTGGCGGTCAGGTAGTTGGAGTACATTTCGGATTCAGCCCAGATTCTGGTCGCCGCCAGTCTGCTGCTCCAGCCGTTGTCGAAGCGATGAGTCAGGTCCGTGAAAACACTGACGTTTTCCCTGTCCCAATACGCCCAGTCGTTACTGAGGAAGGTGGAACGTGGCAGGTGAAGGTTTTCACCGTTAGGGCCGGATGGCAGGCTGCCCCAGTCCGACGTTGCATCATCGCGCTGCTTCGAGGCCCCGATGGTCCAGTTGGTCGACTCGTTAAGGTCGGCTTCCAGAACGCCATAGAACGTCTGACGCTCTTTATCGCGCTCATCGACAAAACTGTTGCCCGTTTCATAGGCTGCCACCACCCGGCCACGTAACGTACCGGAATCGTTGAGCCTGTTCGACGCGTCCACCTCGGTACGGTAGCGGTCCCAGCTCCCGGCGCTGCTGGTCACGCTGACTTGCGGGGTAGCAGTTGTAAAGGTGCTGACGATGGTCGGCAGACCGTCATACATCAGGTTATCGATGGTAAAGCCGCGCGCCAGAAACTGCTGACGGTCCGAGCCGAATTTGCGCAGTGTCACGCCGGGTGCATATTTGACGACATCATTGAGGTCGTTCATGCCCTGATCTTCAATTCGCTGGCGAGTGATCACGCTTACCGACTGCGGCGTCTCGCGAATCGAAAGGGGCAACCCGGTCGCGCTGCTCATCGAGCCCGTGGTGTACGAACCGCTGCCTTCTGTGGTGGCCATTCCTGCAATGCCCGCCTGAGCGCTGATGTCCACGTTGCCCAGCGTCATCGAGCCACCGCTCGATGGCTGGAACACCCTCACAGCATTGCCCTGTACCTGCGTATCTAGGCCGCTGCCCAACAGTAGCTGATTCAATGCCTGAGCCGGTTCCAGGCTGCCGCTAATGGCTGGAGCCTGCTTGCTTGCAATCAATTTGTCATCCACTGATATCTGCATACCGCTCGCTTGGCTCAGCTGTGCGAGCGATCTGGAAAGCGCCTGTGCAGGCAGATCGAGTTGAACGGGACTGGCCAGAGCGGCGGCCGACAGACCGAGAGTCACAAGGCTGGCCAACGAAGGTAGAAGCGGACGAAGCATTGGGGTAATTCCTGCAGGAACTGGGACGTGGCGGGACACCTGGATGATGGTGTGCTGGCTGGCAGGTCGTGACAGACGGCAGCGGAGGGCGAGACTAACAAATTTTTCACATTTTATTAAATGTTAATCACTATCAGTTGCATTCTCATACGTATTTGTCTGATGAAACTCGCTTGTGACGTCGAGCAGTGCATTGGGGTAAAGATGCTGTTCAACTCGCGATGATCTGAAGGAGCCAGCATGCATTCACGACGTTTCCCCATCACCGCCGCAATCGGCTTTTCATTGTTTTCCATGGGCGTCATCGCCGCCGAGCTGCCATCTGATCTGTTACTGAAAAAAGCCCAGGCCGAACAACAGTCCTACCTCAAAACCGTCCGGCAACTCGTGGATATTGATACGGGCACTGGTCAGGCACCCGGACTGAAAACAGTCAGCGCGATGCTGGTGGAGCGTCTCAAGGCATTGGGTGCCGAAGTTTCCACCACGCCGGCAGACCCTTCTGCGGGTGACAACATCGTTGGCAGGTTCAAAGGCAATGGCACCCGGTCCTTTCTGCTAATGGTCCATTACGACACGGTCTTCGGGCCGGGCACTGCCGCCAAACGCCCGTTCAGGCTCGACGGCGAACGCGCCTATGGTCCCGGTGTGGCAGATGCGAAGGGCGGCGTGGCGATGATTCTGCATTCGCTGCAACTGCTGCAGGACCAGAATTTCAAGGATTTCGGCACGCTCACCGTGCTCTTCAATCCGGACGAGGAAACCGGCTCCAGCGGGTCGAAGAAAGTCATAGCCGAACTCGCTAGCCAGCATGACTACGTGTTTTCCTATGAGCCGCCTGACAAAGACGCCGTGACTGTCGCTACCAATGGCATCAATGGCTTGCTCCTCGACGTCAAAGGCAAGTCGTCACACGCAGGTTCGGCCCATGAAGCCGGGCGCAATGCGGCGATCGAGTTGGCGCACCAACTGCTGCAACTCAAGGACCTTGGCGATCCTGGGAAGGGTACGACCGTCAACTGGACGCTTGTCAAAGGCGGTGAGAAGCGCAACATCATCCCGTCCAGCGCTTCGGCCGAGGCGGACATGCGCTATTCCGATCCGAGCGAGAGCGACAGGGTGCTCGCCGACGGTCAGCGGATTATGAAGAAAACCCTCGTTGAAGGCACCGAAGTGACCTTGCGCATGGAAAAAGGCCGTCCGCCACTGGCCAGGAATCCGGGTTCCGAGCAACTGGCGAAAACCGCGCAGACGCTCTATGAAAAAATCGGTCGCAGTGTCGAGCCGATCGCCATGCGCTTCGGCACCGATGCGGGCTACGCCTACGTACCGGGTAGCGCAAAGCCTGCCGTGCTGGAAACCATGGGTGTTGTCGGGGCCGGCTTGCATGCGGACAATGAGTACATCGAACTGTCGAGTATCGCTCCCAGGCTTTACCTGACGGTGGCGCTGATTACCCGCTTGTCGCAAGGTGAGGCGCCCTGACAGTCAGCGGATGTTGACCGTGCATCGGGTTGAGTCCACGCCATTTGTCGATGGGTCGGGTGGTGGAGATTGACCTGGCACCTGATAAACGATTAACTGTATATGTATACAGTTAATCATAAAAGGCTCGCCCCATGAGTGTCACATTCCTTGGCCCCTTGTCGGCAGAGGGCATCAAGCTCCCTTTGCTATCCTTGTCATCCGTCGGCTCCAGGTCGTCAGTGGTCGAGAAGCATGTCTCTATCGCAGAGCTTTGTGAGGTCCGTGAACCGCACGTTTATCTGGCCAGGGTCGAGGATGAAGGCATGCAAGGAGGCGGCATGCGCACCGGTGACATGCTGGTTGTCGACCGCAGTCAGTACGCCGAGCACGGTGACATCGTCGTCGCCTCACTCAACGCAAGGCAGATGTGTCGGCGTTTGCACATGCGTGGCGATGTCATGATCCTCAAATCCGAACACCCGGATTATCCACCACTGCATGTCACTGACCACGACGACCTGATTATTCTGGGTGTAGTGACCTACGGCCTGAAAAACCTTCTTGAAGGGCGCACCGCCTCTTCAGCTCATCGATGATCGGGCTCATGGCCTTGCATTGCACGCTTCACCGTGATCTGCTGCCGACCCTATGGTTTTAACCCGGAAATTGAGCGAATGCAGGAACAACTTGACCAGTTACGGCTCCCCAAGGCTGTCCAGGGGGCTATCAGTGATCTGGTGAGAGCGCTCGAGGCAACCAGCACCCGCGCTGACGTGGAGGCCGAAGGGGCGTTGCAGATCGAATACATTCACGGTCTTGAGACAAGCAGAAAGCTGCGTCCCGCCGATGCCGAGGCGCTCTACATCATTTTTGACGACGCAGTTCAGGCTCGTTTACAAGCGCTTTCCGATTAGCTCCGGGCCTCGATATTTTTCTGGTCTGCGTGAAATTCATTTAACAAATGTATCCGTCTTTTTGATCGGAATTGGTGTTTAACTCGCCCCACGAATCTGCAATTCGCGGGGTTCATTTTCGGGTTTTAATTGCTATGCGGTTATCGGGCTTCATCCTTGAGAACATCGAGCCTATTGTACTGGAGTGGACCGACTTCGCGCGCACCATGTCCACGCTCGGCGAGCCTCTGGATACCAAGGAGCTCAGAGATCACGCCGAGCAGATGCTTCGAGCCATTGCCACCGATTTGAGGACTGATCAGTCGTCGCAGCAACAGGTCGAAAAATCTCAGGGCCAGGTCGAGGTCGTATCGCAAGAAGACACCGCGGCGAAAAGCCATGCGATCACTCGATTGATGTCAGGTTTCACCATCGATCAGGTGGTCTCGGAGTTTCGAGCGTTACGCGCGAGCGTGATAAAACAATGGATGATGCGCGCGACCTCGGACACCCAGCAGCAGATGGAGGACATGATCCGCTTCAACGAAGCAATAGATCAGGCTCTCGCGGAATCCATCTCCAGCTATACCGGTGCGGTTCAGGCCTCGCGCAATATCTTTCTGGGCATCCTCGGGCACGACTTGCGCACACCGTTAAGTGCCATATTGCTGGGTGCAGACGTGCTGTTGCGTACCAATGACCTGGGCGCGCGGCCGACCAAGGTGGCATCAAGGATCTACTCAAGCGTGAAACGAGCCAATCAGATCGTTGGCGATCTGCTCGACTTCACACGGTCACAGATCGGTCCCGGCATTCCGTTGAAAAAGACTCAGACAGACATCCAGCCCGTCTGTGCTCGCATCGTTGACGAATCGCGTACGGTCAATCCAGAGGCGGATATTCACCTCACTTCCAACGATCCGGTCATTGGCAATTTTGGTGGTGATCGCCTGGAGCAGGTCTTCTCGAACCTCATTGGCAATGCCATACAACACGGCAACAGCCGCGACCCTGTTGAGGTAACGCTGGCAGCGTCTGACGGCACGCTTCAGTTCACCGTGCACAACACAGGCAGTCCAATTCCCGAAGACGTGCTTCCTTTTATCTTCAACCCGATGGATCGCTACTCGCCCGAGAAAATGACTGACAACGGTCCTTACTCAAGCCTTGGGCTTGGCTTGTTCATCGTCGCCAAGATCGTCGATGCCCATGGCGGGCGTATTGAAGTGACATCAAAAGCGGATCTGGGAACTACGTTTGCGGTGTTTATTCCGCTGAATGCGGAGTGAGCCCCCGACAGATGGAGTGCGCTTACCGTGTTATGAACCGCCCCGGGTTTC
>NZ_LJQT01000471.1:0-823 GCF_001400515.1 Pseudomonas meliae
ATGGCCCATTTTGGTATACCTAAATAGGCCAGCCTAGCATTCTTGATTTATGGTATCAAAAGTATACAGTGATACCACTGATGGCAAAACTGGTAACTACCAAGTGGCAAACGTGAACGTAAGAAACCTACCCGATGAAGTGCATCGGGCAATCCGCATCCAAGCTGCCCTGCACGGGCGCAGCACCGAGGCCGAAATACGCGACATCTTGGATGCGGGCGGCGAGACCCGAGGGACGTGTGAAACTTGGCTCGTTCCTGGCTTCTATTGCCCGTGAGGTTGGTGGTCTGACCGATAAAGAACACACCTTGTTTGAGAACACGCGCATCACGTCTCCGGCCCGTGCGGTGAGCTTTGAATGATCCTGCTCGATACGAACGTAATTTCAGAACCGCAGCGCCGAGAGCCCAATGCCCACGTCCTTGACTGGATCGACGCACAAGCGCTGGAAACGCTTTATCTGTCCACCATCACGGTAGCCGAGTTGCGTGCTGGTATCGCGCTGATGCCTGTCGGAAAACGCCAGGATAGCTTGCGTGAAAACCTGGAAAAGCACTTGCTGCCGATGTTCGCCAATAGGGTGCTGTCGTTCGATATGACTTGTACGAAGGCTTATGCCGAGCTGCTGCCCAAGTCCCGCGCAGCCGGGTTGGCGGTCGAAACGGCAGATGCCTTCATTGCAGCCATCGCCCTCGCCAACGGCTTCACCGTTGCCACCCGAGACACTGGCCCTTTCGAGGCTGCCGGGTTGAATGTCATTAACCCCTGGGAAGCGTAAACGTAGTGTTGAATCAGGAACGTATCTAAAGGATTAAAGTATGAC
>NZ_LJQT01000138.1:0-3315 GCF_001400515.1 Pseudomonas meliae
ACCCGGGGCGGTTCACTTTTACCGTTCAGCGTACTGAAGGATGTTTCCCAGCCTGTATCAGTCGGATTGGGTATCGAGTATTGGCATTGCTCTGATCGGCTTCGGTCGAACTGGATGGTATCAATGCTGACGTTTACCAGAGGCATGCAAGCCAGGATGATGACTAGGATTGCCGTATAGAAACGATTTTCTACCCGGGCTAACGACAGGACACCCTTGTTGCCCTCATCAGCTCCCTCACCGCCATTCGCTGATGACAATGGCCGCAAAAGGGGCCGCGAATAGTCCGCTGTCCTCGATCATGTTCCAAATGCCGCTGTTGATCAGCCATCCGACGAGTGTCAGGTAATACTCAAGGTAGTCATTCGTGTGCAAGATCATGGCAGGTCAACTCCCGCTACAGTGGCAGCGCGCCGAAGCTCGAAAAGGAGAATGACGAAGATGGCCATAACCTCGCAGCGACGAAGTCCCGAGGGGAATAGATTTGTGTCTGATGCTCGCTGTTTAAGGGTGCGTCTTAGCCTGTACCAGCCAAGCCCTATCGCTGCATAAAGCGACAGCCGCCAGGCCAGCATGTAGTTGTAGTGCGCTTTTTGCCATTCCCTGAACTGCTCAATGTCTCCAAAGAAATGCGCGATGGCTGTCATGAAAATCACAGCCAGAACAATGGTCAGCACGACCGGCCAGGTGAATGAAACGAGCGCTTTCGCGCCCCTACGTAGCCATCCCTTGGCAACCGGCGATGAACTCATGATCAGTTACCTTTCGCAGGGTTCTGCAGCTGCTCGAGGCGGTCAGGTGTTGGATCGCCTTGAAAGATGCCCTTGGAGCTGTCCTTCCGGCTCTGAGCTCTCTGTAGAATGGCTGTCGGTGAGTTGCTGGCCAGGTTGCGACGCATATCCAGCTCGGTCTTCAGGTTGTCAATTTCCTGTTGCAGGCTGCTGTTCTGCTGACTGACCGCCTGCAGGGCCACATCGTTGGCGGCAATGTTCGGCTCTTTGCTTCCGGTGAACATGGTGCGCTGAAGCAGTAGCGCTTTGCCGAGAACCTCAGATAAAGCGACCTCTGAAGCAAGACGTTTTGCGAGGATATCTTGGTCATGCTCAGTCCTTAGTGCCTCGACCACTCCACGGGTAACAGGCAGAGAATCGCTGCTCGCTGCAGTCAAGTTTTCCGAGGTGAGCGCTTTGCTGCCCGAGATCAATTCCTGCAGCGCCTTTAGCTTGGAGTCGTAGGATTCCTGGATGAGAGGAGTGAGCCCAACGCCGGCAGTGGACGTCGTTTTGGTGCAATCCTCGCAAGTGCGTTGTTGTTGCTCTCCCAGTACACGATTGGCGAAAGTGGTAGCTGCCTGAGGCGATGACCAGGTGGAACACACCATGCCGTTGTTGCAGGCCGAAGGACTAATGGACGATGTATCGGCAGCGCCGCGTCCGTTCAGCAAGTTGTATCCCGCACGGGTAACGTCGCCTACAACCTTGATAGGTTGCTGGCCAGATCCGCCGGCCTTATTTCCTCCGAGCCACGTAATACCGTCATTCCCTCCCTGCTTTTCGACCTGTGCAACGGCTGATACAGCATCTGTGTTCCCGTTTTTCACCGCCTGACTCATAGCCTGGCCCTCGGCGATCTTATTCCAGCCCATCTGTCCTCCGGCGACATCAAGCATCTTGTCAGCAATGGCACGGCAAGTGCCTTTGGAGCGGTCGAAGTCAAGACGACCCTGCAGAATGCCGTTGGTGAGCAAGTTGTACAAAGCCGGATTAGCCCGCTGGATAATCAGGCCTGGTAGTGATGAAACGGCGCTGGTAGCGTTTGAGATCATCGACCCCATGATCGTCTGAAATCCGGAGGTTGCTCCATTCAACTGATTCTGGAGCGTGTGTTCATGTTCATGTTTCCGCAGACCAGGTTGCTGTTCCAACCTCCGCCGATGCTGATGCTATCCATATTCCCCGCCGTACCCATCGTCACAGCGTTGCCGCCTCCGACGCTGTAGAGCACGTCGTCGCCAATCACGCTGCCCGACGAGCTTGCATTGATTCCCGGGATTTCGGCGAGAGCACTGTGGGCTGTCAGGGTGCTCATGAATGCGATAGTCAGAAAGGCAGCGCGGCGCATAGTTGAAGTCCTGTTGATCATCATTGAAAGTCCGTACTGCCAAGAAAGGTTTGTCCTTCCCGCTTGCAGCAGGAATACGGTCGCCATAACGCCCAGGCGTAACCACCATCGGTTGCCTGCACACGGGGCTGGGAGTTTGGAAATACCGCGCAGCTTTGACTGAGGGTAGGCGTCAGCTCTTGCCACTTACCGGTGGTGGCGTCGGTCTCGATCAATTCTCCTGCAGGCCAATAGCCTGGCTGGGGCTGTGCCAGAAGCGGTTGATAGACATGAACCTGGCCGCTGCGAGTGACCACGTCACCAGCACGCTGCGCGATCACGGATGCCGCCTTGTAATCGTCGGCTTGATGGATAAAACCACTGCGAGGGTAGACACTTCCCCACATGTCCCCCGACGTCAGACCACCCACCTCTCGACGGCCGGGAATAAGTGCTTCTGGATACACTGATTCTGGAACTCCGTAACGCCAGGCGACGGTGTCCAAAGTGCTCAGCAGGTAGGGCATGTAGGGCGTGGCAGCGCCCTGACAGGCATAACCCGAGGCGCTGGCAAACTTACTGAATGTTGCTCCTCCGGGGTGGCCTATGACGTCAGCGTTTTTGAATTTAGCCAGGCTATCTTCGTTGTTGTGATTGGTGGTTCCGTCACCGCCATCCTGGGCGAATGAATTTGATGAACTCAACGAAGAGACCTCAATCCACGGGTTTTCACCGGTATTCGAGTAGCTTGAGACCACGGCGTCTGGAACGAAGTGACGAACCTTGGTCGACGTCTTCACCTTGCATCCAAACGGGGTGCAGAGCAGCCAGTAGCAGATCCCGACCACCTTGTACTCCAGACAGTCAGGCGACAGGGTTGAGGCGACTAGGGTGGCAGATGTCACCGTGCCCGCTGCTGCCGGCCAGGTTGAGATCGACAAGGCTAAGGCTGCCCATGCTGGAGGCTTTCGCAGGTTCATCGCGGCGCATCTCCCTGGCCAGATGCGTTCTGATATTTGGCGGCGGTGCGCCACTGGGCAATGCGATATTCAGCCGCCGTAGCGTTCGTTTCCCCGTACACCACAAACTTGCGGTCGACCACCACAGCAGGCACCTTCGTTACCCCCATGCTCCAAGCGTCTACTAGGTCTTGTTGAGCCAATGCCAGATCTCGTTGCAAGCGCTGCGCATCGCTGCTCTTGAGGCGTTGCTGCA
>NZ_LJQT01000421.1:0-483 GCF_001400515.1 Pseudomonas meliae
TTTTGCAGCGCCTCCTTAATTGTAACGGTTTTGAGACTCAAAGCGCCATCATGTGATGGTACTTTGATGGCTCGCGAGAAGTAGAAAAGATAATAAATAAAACATCGAAACAGTAATTAAACAGCCATAAGTCGCTCCCCTGTTAAGAGGGGAAAAAACGCGACAGCGGGCAACTTTTGCCCGGAGAAAAGAGTAAGCCGCAAAGGCAAATGACGACGAGTTAGTTCTGCGCACGTGCGCAGGCAGCCAGTTAATTGAAACGTAGTTGGAGAGCAATATGAACAAGCGAAAGATGATAGGCGCGCACTCGGCGCTGGCCTTGCTGGCATTGGCAGTTTCCCAGGTGCACGCCGCTGACCCTACTGTGCAACAAGGCCGCGAAGACCGCGCTGAAAAAGCCGCGCAAGAAACCCTGGCCAAGATGAGGCGGCACCGGCGGCTGGGATGTCAAGCCGCTGACCAACTAGGGAAGGTCTGAAAAAG
>NZ_LJQT01000421.1:504-3143 GCF_001400515.1 Pseudomonas meliae
CTTTTTCAGAGGATACCTAGGGGGTGTAAGCCGGAACCCCAGAAAATTCCGTCACCCCAACTCCAGCCCTGCCAGTAGTGCGTCCAGGTCGATCATTTTGTCGCTTTGGAAGGTGTAGTGCCCATTCAGCAGAATGTGCCGCCAGGCCGCCGGAGAAATCTTGGTGATCAGCGCCACGGCCTTGGCATTGCCGCTCGCTTCGCACTTCGTCAGCAGGTGCGACAGGATGGCCGAGTTGTAGTAGATGATGGCGTTGGCGATCAGCCTGGCGCACTGGTTGCTGATCTCGATTCCAATGTCGGTGCGCCCGGTCAATTCCTTCTTTCCACCGACCTGTGCGATGGTCGAGCGTAGCTGGTGGTAGGACTCGACGCGGTTCTGCGAGCGATGTACGTTCCGTTCCAACTGCGGATCGCGCAGGTAACGTAACGTGTAGATGCTACGGATGAGCTTGTCGAACTCGAAGATCGCGCGCCGTGTCGGATTTGGCGCGGTGTAGGTGCAAAGCTTGCGGATCAGCGTGCCTTGCGTCATCTCCTTGAGGCCTAGCGTGGCAACGATCTGGTCGATGTTCGGTTTTTCACTGATGATGAGCTGCTGATCGATCTGGCCGACCGGCCGGATCAGGCACTTCTCGTAAAGCGCCGGATCATCGGCGCTGTACAATTCTTGGAGTTGGTCTTCGAGATTGGTGAAGCGCGGCTCAAAGCGTGGACCGAACCAGTGCAAGATGGCGAAGTTGGCCTTATTGACGCTGTGCATATCACCGGTAATCGCGGTCGGCACGACGTCCGACGTGTTGCGATACCAGATGTCGAACACGTGGTGCGCCTCGAAGTCGTGTGCGCCGATCAAATAGCCGTTGAGCGGCACGTGGTTACACAGCAACGTGTAGGCGACGACACCCTTGCCACGGCCAAAGTATTTGTGCGAGTGGCGCGCCTTCACGGTTGGGCGCTCGATGCTGAATTTCTGACCATCGACGGCACCGTACAACGCATCCAGGTCGAACGAGTAATGGGGGAAAATCGGCAACGCGGCGATGGCATTGCTGATCCGGTCGTTGGCGGCCTGGAGCGATGCTTGGCGCAAGTACTGTTGATAGGTCGTCTCTAGCACGTGGTAAGGAATGTCGCTGGTGCGTGCCATGACCTGATTGCCGTGGTTCATCGCCTGCGCGATGACGACCGCCATCAAACTATCGGCGTCGGCCACCTTCTTCGCATAGCGCGGCTGCAATGGCGTCAACGCGGACAAAAAATGGCATTGACCATTGACGAAGCGGAATACGTCGGCAACATCGCAGTACGGCAATTGCTCGTAGAACGACTGCTCGCGCACCTTCTGATTCTCGCCCTTGGGCTTGTGCCAGATCAGCGTCTTCGCGTCCTTATCGTAGGTGAGGTGCGTCAGCTTGCCCCGCTTCAGCTCGCGGTTGAATGCCAGCAACTGCGCGCGCAGCTCCCGCGTCAGCGCATCGAGCTGGGCGTCCACCGGCAGCCGTAGGAAGGGGATGTCCATTTGCGCAAGCGTGTCGGCCTTCTCGTTCATCGAGACCAGCTCGTCTGATAAGTGGCGGTGTTGCAGGCTGTCGTCGAGGTAGAGTTCCCCCGACTTGAAACGCTTCCTAATCTGCCGGTACAGCCAGAACTCGTAGCGGTCGGCGTGCAGACCGGTCGGTTTGCCGTCGGCATCGAAGGTCAGCAGGTACGGCCGCAGCCGTTTCGGCAACGTGGCCACCGGACATTCAGCTAGCGGCCGTTGGGACAGGCGCTGTTGCTTGGCGAACACACTCTTGGCCCATGCCAGCGCCTTTAGCCAAGGGCTGTCGGGGACGGTGTCAGCAAAATCGAGTGCGACGTACAGTGGTCGCAAATGGCGGCGGTTGCGTTCGGCCAGGCCGTCTACTGCCTGCCAGTGCAGGGCCAGCTTGCTCACCGGCTTCACGCTCATGCGCTGGCCGGTGAGTTGGAGCGTATCTTTCGGCATGATCTTGTACGCGCGCTGGCGCACGTCGCCGAACGGTGTGGCATCGGCCACCGTGTCATCGACGTAGATCAACAGCAGGCGCCCTACTTGCGGTGTGTCCTGCTGACGACGCACCTGCTCTGCGACGAAAGACTTCTGCGCACCCGCGCTACTCTCTTCCTCCAATTGCTTCATGTGGTAAGCCATTGCATCGACCAGATTGTCGGAGAGTTGCCGGTAGCGCAGCCAGGCGTAGCACAGTAGGTAAAGTTGGGTCTGATCCGCCTTGAGATTGCGCAGATCGTGGACGGTGTAGAAATTTGCCAGGCTCGCGAAGTACAGCAGGTTCTGCTGCGAAACGCCCAGCTTGGGCAGCAGCGCCTTGGCGATTCGGTGCAGCGGCTCCAGCAAGGCGCGCTTCTCGCGCTCGCGGATCATCTGGCGCCAACCGAAGTTTTTGGCATCCTGCTTGAGCGCCGCTAGTTGAGACAGGGTGTCATCACGTACCAGAAGCTGGGCCAGCGCGTTTTTGGCCGCGTCGTCCAGCACTTGCGCCAGCAGGCCACCCAAGCGCCGACGTTCAGCGGACAGTGTTTCGCTGACCAGCTCTTGCAGGGTGGTGTAGCCGGGCCGGATGATCTTGTGCTCGTTGAGCCAGACGATCAGCTCGG
>NZ_LJQT01000077.1:0-1908 GCF_001400515.1 Pseudomonas meliae
AAACCCGGGGCGGTTCAACGTCGCGGGCACCCTGTTCACTTTGCAGGCAGCAGCCAGGCAAATGATTGACCAAGGGCACGGCGGCAAGATCATCAACATGGCCAGCCAGCCAGCCAGGCGGGTCGGCGTGGCGAGGCGCTGGTGGCGGTGTACTGCGCGACCAAGGCCGCGGTAATCAGCCTGACCCAGTCGGCCGGGCTGGACCTTATCAGGCACGGTATCAACGCCATCGCACCGGGCGTGGTCGATGGCGAACACTGGGATGGCGTGGATGCGATGTTCGCCCGCTATGAAAACCGTCCGTTGGGCGAGAAGAAGAAGCTGGTCGGCGAGCAGGTGCCATACGGGCGCATGGGCACGGCGGATGACCTGACCGGCATGGCGATTTTCCTTGCGTCGCCGGACAGTGAATACGTGGTCGCGCAGACCTATAACGTCGATGGTGGCAACTGGCTGAACTGAGGTGTGTCGGCTTCAAAGATGAGTAAGTCCGTGCAAAAAGGCCCGTCGCTGCTTCCATTGCCGGAGCGATTGGCTAAGATGCGCGGACCGCCTGTTGTCTTGGCGGCTCATCAAGGAGCACGAATGTCCACTGAAGAGGAGATCGCCATTTCCGGCGGTACACCTATGATCCCCGATCAGCGCCGGGAGCTGATGCTGCGTCAATTGCGCAAGCATCAGGTACTCAGCGTTCATCAGTTGATGGAGATGTTCGACTGCTCGCACATGACCATCCGCCGCGATATCGCCCAGCTGGAACAGGAAGGCCGGGCCTATTCAGTCACAGGTGGCGTGCGTATCGCCAGCCAGGTGCACAGCGAGCCCAGCCATCAGTCCAAGGCGGTTATAGAGCTGCCGCACAAACAGGGCATGGCGAGGCTCGCGGCGGGTTTGCTGCACCCGGACATGACGATCTATCTGGACGCAGGCACCAGCACACTCGAAATCGTCCCGCATATCATCGCGCTGTCAGGCATGACTGTGGTCACCAATGATTTCGGCGTAGTCAACGCGCTGGCCGACGCTGCGCATGTGGATGTGATTCACACCGGCGGGCTGCTCGATCACCCGAACCGCTCCAGCGTAGGCGGGCTGGCGGCAGCGACGTTGCGGCAACTGGCGACCGATGTGGCCTTCATGTCGACCAGTTCGTGGGACCTGCAACGCGGCACGACTACACCGTCGGCGCTGAAAGTCGAGGTCAAACAGGCCGCCATGCAGTCAGCCTCGCAAACCGTATTAGTCGCGACCAGCTCGAAATACGGCACCTTCGGCATGTACAAGGTGGCCGGGCTCGAGCAGTTCGACACCATCATCACCGATGCCGCGCTTGCTGAAGCCGCAGCGGATGGTATCCGCAAGCAACGTATCGAATTGTTGCTGGCACCGGTGGGTGGCAAGCGCTAATGTGGTGTTTTTGAAACACCGCACTAGCGCTTTCATACCGAACTTTCGCCATGACCAAGAACCATTAATCGCCGCAGACGCGCCTCGCGCATTATAAAACCACCCTTCAAACCAGCCGCTTCTGAAAAAATAAGCGCTTATGGGTTGGAGGGAAGTTATTGAGATGCACAAACTCAGTGGCGCCATTTCGCTTATAGAGCGACGTTGCCTGGAAGTCAAAGGTTCAAAGGGAGCCATTGGTATAAGTTGCCCAGACACCAGAGCCCAGGCATGCTTGAAAAATTCATTTTTTAAGGGTGCCGCTTCAATCCTCATAAAAATAGCAATGCCGGGCAGGCAGCTCTTTAGCCAGCAAACGTATCCCTGCGGGCACTCAATCTGTCAGCGAAGTGGCCCGTTGAGTTGTTTTAACAAGGTATAGCGACTGGTTAATTCACCACAATAGTGAGGGAGTAGCGCAATCAATACGTACCCGCACCGTAAGTGGGAGTATCAGTTTTT
>NZ_LJQT01000376.1:0-606 GCF_001400515.1 Pseudomonas meliae
GAGTAAGGCGTCGGCTTTGGGCAGGCAAGAGCCCAGCTCTCCAGTAGCAGCCCCCATTGATCGCGAAAGGTAGAGACACGAACCAGGCTTGAGTTCGGCCAGAACACTCACTTACGTAGTGCTCGCGCGCTATGCAGCACAGATCGGGGAAGACAGCACACACTAAATTCATACGCGCACTCCCCATCATGAACCATCCTCATGTTCTGGTTTTAAGGGCTCTCGGGCTTGCGGCCCCTGCGGGACCGCAGATATCTGATGTACACCATATGGAGCACCTTTGTCATGATCCGTTAGGCCCTGTTTTTTAGGGCTCTTCACTGCTTCCCTGAGGACGTGGTGGGCGTCTCGGTTTGCAACGGGCACAGATGCATTCACCTTGAGCACACTCACAGTGGCAGGCTTAGTCACCTCAGTCAGGATGTGTGCATACCTGGCCACCGTGCTCGCAGAAACGCCAGCAAGTGTTGCAATGGCAGAACGTACCAGCGCCTTGCCCTGGTCCTGAAGCTGACGGCACGCGGCGCGGATCTTCGATTCTGTGGCTTTGTGCCGCAGCTCATGGGTTCGCTTGGCCGCTAGGCTTTGCCGTTCGGTGAGCGACAA
>NZ_LJQT01000001.1:0-271 GCF_001400515.1 Pseudomonas meliae
CTTGCGACGCAGAGCGTCGTAAACTGCAATCCCACGCTGGAGCGTGAGGAACGAGCGTCGTCAGGGATAACACTATCGCGCCCATGCTCCGCGTAGACATACCGGTCCGGACGCTCCGCGTCCTCTTGCGACGCAGAGCGTCATGAACTGCATTCCCACGCTGGAGCGTGAGGAACGAGCGTCGTCAGGGATAACACTATCGTGCCCATGCTCCGCGTGGGCATGCCGGTCTGGACGCTCCGCATCCCTTGACGACGCAGAGCGTCGTGAA
>NZ_LJQT01000284.1:0-12045 GCF_001400515.1 Pseudomonas meliae
GTCTACACCCTCCTAAGGAGGGCAGTCAATGAAACGCAAGCCTGATTTACTCTGGATTCTGGTTATTCTGTTTGGCTTGGGTGTCGTGACAACCGGTTATGCGCAAAGCTTATGGACCAGCAAGGATGACGCTCCAGTCGAAATCACTCAACAACAGCAAAAAAACCCCGGCAGGCATTAAGCCCTGCTTCTGCTCTGATCGTTGATTGCCCTGTTGGCTGAACGATCAGAGTATCTGTGTCAGATACCAGCCTTTATCAGATACCGTGCCTTGCAGCGGTACATCCCAACTGGCCTGCGCCAGTCGATCCACTTTCTGACATTCGTGAGCCAGCCCGAGTAGAACCGGTTTGCGCCAGGCCTTTCTGCGCGCCAGATACGCCAGGCTGCGGTCATAAAACCCACCGCCCATGCCCAGGCGACCGCCTTCGTTATCGAACCCTACCAATGGCATAAGCACCAGATCGAGTGCCCACACCTGGCGTTGTTTCGCACGGTTGATGAGAGGCTCGGGAATGCGGAAGCGATTGGGGATGAATTTCTCGCCGGGACGCACGCGCTGAAAAACCATGCGCGTGCGCGGCCATGCATTGAGCACCGGCAGGTAAGTGGCCTTGCCGCGTCGTTGTGCTTCACGCAGTAACAGCCTAGGGTCGATCTCGCCATCCATCGGCAGGTATAGCGAAACATGCCGGGCACGTCGGAACAGCGGATGCTGCGCCAATTGGCGGTAAACATCGCGGGCGGCTGCGCGTTGCTGGCTGCGACTCAACGCCCTGCGTGCCTTGCGTAGCTGGCGGCGCAGTTGCGGACGTGTAAGCGATTGGGCGCTGATCATGAGCAGAAGGTCATGCAGGCTGATCCGGGAAGGGTGTTGAAACCAAGGCAGGATCGTCGTTGCCAGACAGCAGGGCTGGCAACGAACTGAATATGGACTCCCCGACGAACCGCTGTCGGTTTAGCCCTTGAACCCGAAAGTTCAAGGTGGAGATTGCAGGAGGTTTTAAGGCTTTCCGTCGAGCGGACATGCACACCAACCCCAACGTGCAACCCCCGTGGTTGTGCGTATCGGCTCAGGGACATGACCGACTGGCAAGCACTCCAGGGAGCAGCGCGAGTATACAGAAATGCCCCGCAATAATCAGCCCCGAGTTGAATCCGGTGTGCCGGGCGTGTCTGTGGCCAGCACCAGATCGACCTTGTCGAGCAGATCGCGGACCTGTTCGCGAGTCGAACCGCTGGTCTGTACGTCAGGCAAATGTTCTTTATGCAGCAGGTCGTGAGTGATGTTGAGCGCGGCCATCACGGCGATGCGATCGGCACCGATGACTTTGCCGCTGCTGCGGATTTCACGCATCTTGCCGTCCAGATAACGGGCGGCGCTGACCAGGTTGGTGCGCTCTTCCTGAGGGCAGATGATCGAGTATTCCTTGTCGAGGATCTGAACGGTAACGCTGTTGCCATTGCTCATGAGTCTTGCTCCAGGGCTTTGAGGCGCGAAATCATTGACTCGACCTTCTGCCGGGCGATTTCGTTTTTTTCAATGAGTTGGGCGCGTTCCTCGCGCCAGGTCTTTTCCTGAGCTAATAGGAGTGCATTTTGGCCTTTAAGTTGCTCGGCATACTTCAGGAGCAGCTCCACACGTTTCATCAGCGCTTGCAGGTCGGTGTCTTCCATTGTTTTCCACTGAATACTTTCTGATGAATGGCAGGGGAGGCGATGCTTGTGCTCAAGCTCGAACCGCCGTCCGGGTGATCTTGTCGCGCGGATAGTCTAGGATACAAGGCCTTCATTCTAGACATTGCGCCGTTTGGCGACTAGCTACCCATGCCCATTCAGAATTCTCCGTACAAAGCGTTCGCCACTCTGCTTAACAGTGGCGGTCACCAGGTATCCCCTGCCGAGCTGCATGGCCTGCTGCTGGGGCGCAGTTGCGCAGGTGCCGGTTTCGATAACGAAGGTTGGTTTGCCGATGCTTCGGTGCTGCTGGAAACCGAGCCGCAAGACAATATCCGCCAGGCGCTTATCGGCTTGCAAGAGATGGTCAAGGGCGAACTCACCGGTGACGACATGGCCGTCGTGCTGTTGCTGCCGGGCGACGATGAGCCTCTGACCGAGCGTGCTGCCGCGCTGGGTCAATGGTGTCAGGGATTTCTGGCAGGCTTCGGTCTGGCCATTGGCGACAAGACGCTCGGCACCGAAACCAAGGATGTTCTTGAGGATCTGGCGGCCATTGCCCAGGTGCAGGATGCACTGGACGAGTCCGAAGACGGCGAGACCGACTATATGGAAGTCATGGAATACATGCGCGTAGCGCCATTGTTGCTGTTCACCGAATTCAATGAGCCTGCTGCGCCGCAACCCAAGCCTTCTCTGCACTGATTGCCCATCACTGCGATACCGGCCCGCGCTGACGACAGTGCGGCCCGGTAGACTCCATCAGGACTCCTGCTGCCCATGATTCAGATCCCGAAGTCCGAATACGCCCGCCGCCGCAAGGCTCTGATGGCTCAGATGGAGCCGGACAGCATCGCCATCCTGCCTGCTGCTGCGGTTGCCATACGCAATCGTGATGTCGAGCATGTCTACCGGCAGGACAGTGACTTTCAGTACCTGAGCGGCTTTCCCGAGCCGGAAGCGGTGGTGGTGCTGATTCCCGGACGCGAATATGGCGAGTACGTTTTGTTCTGCCGTGAACGCAATCCCGAGCGCGAATTGTGGGAAGGTCTGCGCGCCGGACAGGAAGGCGCGATCCGCGATTTCGGTGCGGACGATGCATTCCCGATCAACGACATCGACGAAATTCTGCCGGGCCTCATCGAAGGCCGTGACCGGGTCTATTCGGCGATGGGCAGCAACCCTGAATTCGACCGGCACCTGATGGACTGGATCAACGTGATCCGCTCCAAGGCGCACCTCGGTGCCCAGCCGCCCAAGGAATTTGTCGCGCTGGATCATCTGTTGCACGACATGCGCCTGTACAAATCGGCGGCCGAAATCAAAGTCATGCGCAGCGCGGCGGACATCTCTGCGCGTGCCCATGTGCGAGCAATGCAGGCCTGTCGCGCAGGACTGCACGAGTTCAGCCTGGAAGCCGAGCTGGATTACGAATTTCGCAAGGGCGGTTCGAAGATGCCTGCCTACGGCTCGATCGTGGCCTCGGGGCGCAACGGTTGCATCCTGCATTACCAGCAGAACGATGCCGTTCTCAAGGATGGCGATTTGGTGCTGATCGATGCGGGCTGCGAAATCGACTGCTATGCCAGTGACATCACCCGGACGTTTCCGGTGAGCGGCAAGTTTTCTCCCGAGCAAAAAGCTATCTACGAGCTGGTGCTCAAGTCTCAGTATGCGGCTTTCGAGGCCATCGGCCCCGACAAGCACTGGAACCAGGCGCACGAAGCGACGGTCCAGGTTATTACCGCAGGGCTGGTCGAGCTGGGTTTGCTGCGAGGCGACGTCGATCAGTTGATCGAGACCGAGGCCTACAAGATGTTTTACATGCACCGTGCCGGGCATTGGCTGGGCATGGATGTGCACGACGTCGGCGAATACAAGGTCGGCGGCGAGTGGCGTGTACTGGAGGTCGGCATGACGCTGACTGTTGAACCCGGGATCTACATATCCCCCGACAATCTGGACGTCGCGAAGAAATGGCGAGGTATTGGTGTGCGAATCGAAGACGACGTGGTTGTAACCAGGCAGGGCTGTGAAATCCTGTCCGGTGGCGTGCCCAAGACCGTCGCCGAGATCGAGGCGCTGATGGCGGCTGCAAAGGCACAGGTCGCATGAGCCGCTTTAATATTGCCATCGTCGGCGGCGGATTGGTGGGCGCAAGTCTCGCGCTTTCACTGCAGGCCGGTGCCAGGGCGCGCGGCTGGAAAATCGTGCTCATCGAACCTTTCGCGCCGGGTGAGGCCTGGCAGCCCAGCTACGATGCGCGTTCTTCGGCACTGTCGTTCGGCTCGCGACGCATCTATGAGCGGCTTGGCCTCTGGCAGCAGATATCCCGCCGCGCCGAGCCGATTCTGCAAATTCAGGTCTCGGACCGTGGCCGCTTCGGCGCTACCCGTTTGTCTGCGATCGAAGAGGGTGTTCCGGCACTCGGCTACGTAGTCGAGAACGCCTGGCTCGGTCAGGCACTGTGGGCGGCGCTGGATCGTGATGTCGTCAGTTGGCGTGTGCCGGCCGAGGTCAGGCACATGCAGCCGCTGGCCGATGGTTATCGCCTGAGCCTCAGTGACGAAACCGAACTGGATTGTGATCTGGCCGTGCTGGCCGATGGCGGTCGCTCCAGCCTGCGCGAGCAGCTGGGTATTGGAGTGCGGCAACGGCCCTACGACCAGCATGCGCTGATTGCCAATATCACGCCGAGCGAAGCGCATTGCGGGCAGGCGTTCGAACGTTTTACCGAGGACGGGCCGATGGCGCTGCTGCCATTGCCGGAAAACCGCTGTGCGCTGGTCTGGACGCGTCCGGGCAACGATACCCAGCGCCTGGCCGAGCTGGACGACCGCAGTTTTCTGGAAGAGCTGCAGGGCGTGTTTGGCTATCGCCTGGGCACGCTGCGTCAGGTCGGTGCACGGCATGTCTACCCCCTGGCGCTGATCGAGGCCGAAGAGCAGGTGCGTTCGCATCTGGTGATTCTGGGTAATGCGGCGCACAGCCTGCATCCGGTTGCCGGGCAGGGGTTCAATCTGTCCTTGCGTGACGCCGATGCACTGGCCGGGACGCTGCTGGACAGCGCCGCGCCGCCCGGTGAGTTGTCTACTCTGCAGCTCTACCGTGAGCGTCAGCGTCATGATCAGCAATTGACCGTGGGCTTCTCCGACAAGGTGACACGCCTGTTCGGCAGCTCCCGGTCGGCGGTTGCCACCGGGCGTAACGTCGGGTTGCTGGGCCTGGACCTGTTGCCAGCCGCCAAGCGCTGGTTTGCCCGTCAGGCGATGGGCCTGGGGACTCGATCCGATGTGTGAATCACACACTTTAAACACACAGCTTCGACCGCAAGCGAGAACGGTTTGACCATGGAAACGCGCGCAGATGTGCTGATTGTCGGAGCCGGAATGGTCGGCAGTGCCCTTGCTCTGGCGTTGCAGGGCAGCGGTCTTGATGTGCTGGTGGTCGACGGTGGGCCGCTGAGCGTCAAACCCTTTGACCAACACTCGGCTTTCGAGCCACGGGTCAGTGCCTTGTCGACAGCCAGTCAGCGAATTCTTCAGCGGCTGGGCGTATGGGAAGGCATCGCGGCCCGTCGCATCAGCCCGTACGCGCACATGCAGGTCTGGGATGGCAGCGGCACCGGGCAGATTCACTTCTCTGCCTCCAGCGTGCACGCTGATGTGCTGGGCCATATCGTCGAGAACCGCGTGGTGCAGGATGCGTTGCTCGATCGCCTGCATGAAAGCGACATCGGCTTGCTGGCCAATGCGCGGCTGGAGCAGATGCGCCACTCCGGAGATGACTGGCTGCTGACCCTGGCCGACGGTCGCCAGTTGCGCGCACCGCTGGTGGTTGCCGCCGATGGTGCCAATTCGGCGGTGCGCCGCCTGACCGAAACGCCGACCCGTGAGTGGGATTACCTGCATCACGCTATCGTCACCAGTGTGCGCACCGCTGATTCCCACAGGAAAACTGCCTGGCAGCGTTTTACCGACGACGGTCCCTTGGCTTTTCTGCCACTGGAGCGCGAGGGCGAGCACTGGTGCTCTATTGTCTGGTCAGTCACACCGGCTGAAGCCGAGCGCCTGATGGTGCTGGAAGATGACCTGTTCTGTCGTGAACTGGAGCAGGCATTCGAGGGGCGTCTGGGTCAGGTAGTGTCTGCCGATGAGCGCGTTTGTGTGCCACTGCGTCAGCGTCACGCCAAGCGTTACGTTGCCAGGGGGTTGGCGTTGATTGGCGATGCGGCACATACCATTCACCCGCTGGCCGGGCAGGGCGTGAACCTGGGCTTTCTCGACGCAGCCGTGCTGGCGCAAGTCCTGACCCACGCTGCCGGGCGTGGCGAACGCTGGTCTGACCTGCGCGTGCTGGGCCGCTACGAGCGTCGTCGCATGCCGCACAACCTGGCGCTGATGGCCGCAATGGAAGGCTTCGAGCGGCTGTTTCAGGCCAACCAATTGCCACTGCGCTGGTTGCGTAACACCGGTTTGAAAATGGTCAACCGGATGCCCGAAGCCAAGGCACTGTTCGTGCGCGAAGCGTTAGGGTTGTCGGGAGATTTGCCTGAACTGGCGCGGCTTGAGCCCGCCACTACCCTATAGGGTCGGATGCGGAGCGTCGGCACGATAGTTGATGATCGTTCCTCATGCTCAGCGCACCAATCCGTTGCGATACTGCCCTGGTGTCAGTCCGGTCCAGCGTTTAAAGGCGCGGCTCAGGCTGGTGGTGTCGGTAAAGCCCAGCAGGTAGGCGATTTCGCTCAGCGAGCTTTGCGGATCGTTCATGTGCAGCAATGCCAGGTTCTGGCGGCATTGATTGAGCAGCAGGTCGTAACAGCAGCCCTCTTCGGCCAGATGACGTTGCAAACTGCGCGTGCTCAGGTGCAGGGCTTCGGCGATGGTTCTGACGGTGGGTTCGCCATCCGGCAGAAGGGTTTCGATGGCCGAGCGCACGCGCTGCTCCCAGATCAGCGAAGGTAACGGATCGCCCCTGGATTCCTGCCCGTTTACCTGTACCGGGCCGTCATCCAGGTGGCTGTCGAACTGATCACCGCCAAATTCCAGCAAGTTCTCCTGCGCCGCGAACATCACCGGCGAGCGGAACAGATCCTGCCAGGGCTGCGGATTATCAGGTGCGGGACGTTGCAGATGCACCGCCAGCGGCGCGTAGCCCCTGCCTAGCCGGTTGCGGCAGGTGCGCACATAAATGGCGGCGAATGCATCCAGCAACTCATGAGCGGGTAGCTGACACGATTTCGGCGTGCCGAAGCGGAATTCATAGCGCTCGCCCACCGTTCTGAAGTCCAGCTCCAGAGAGTCCTCAGCCATTGAGCGGTAACGTACGATGCGTTCGAAAACCTCGCGCAGTGAGCCGCTGGCCACCAGCGTATAGCCCAGCGCGTGGAACGACGTGGGGCTGACAAAGCGCGAGACACGCAAACCCAGGGTTGGATCGAGGCAGGCCTGTACCGCTCGCTCCCAGAGGTCGGCGGTGATGTCTGAGGGAAACTGTGCGCCGGGATCACCCAGCATACTCGGGTCTATGCCAGCGCTCTGGCACAACGCGTTGCTATCCACGCCCAAGGCATCGAGCTGCCTGCGCAATGCAGGGGTCCAACTGGCGAGACTGCTTGGCTCAGGCATGTGGACGCCTCTCCCTGACATGAGGTGATTCAGCGTCGGGCTGTGCCGACATGGTTTCGCGGGGCATTTCCGTTGCCTGACGCCGTGACCAAGAATGAAAGCTTTTGTGACAGTTGTACAAGTCTTTAGACACGTTTCTTGCCATCGGGCGGCAATCGTCACGTGTCAGGGGCGTCGGGCAGCGCTGAATAGGTCAAAGCGGCCTATGAATACGCTTTGATCAAGCAGTTGTCGTATAACGAAAAACCCGAGCCTTTTCAGTAAACCTCCGCGGGCCCTTTTCCTGAGGAAGCCGAGCGTTGATGTCATTTGACACTGGCATGGCAAATGACTATAAATGCGCCATGTTGTACGACAACCTAAGACTTGCAGAAAATTACAACCACAAAAATAATTCAAAGAGTAACAAGTCCATGACCAGTCTGATTTCTCAGGCAATAAAAAAGTTTATATCCTCCGTTTTTTCGACTTTTTCGCACGATTATCGGCGAATTACCTCGATAACCCTGCCTGAACCGACCGTAATCTGAAGTTACATAAAACCAGCCGCCTCACGGTCATGGCCGCGGGACGCTCATCGCCAATCTAAAAATAAACAGGGTGAAGAGATGAAAATAAAAGGCATTCGGTGGTGGATGGTGGGGCTGGTAACAGCTGGCCTGGTCGTCAACTACCTTGCACGCAACACGCTGTCCGTCGCAGCGCCGACGCTCATGAGCGAACTGAGCATTTCCACCGAGCAGTACGCGCACATCGTCGTCGCCTGGCAGCTGTGCTACGCCATCATGCAGCCGGTGGCGGGCTACATTATCGACGCCATCGGCACCAAAATGGGTTTTGCGATTTTTGCCATTGCCTGGTCGGCTGCCTGCGCTGCCGCAGCGTTCGCAACCGGCTGGCAGAGCCTGGCCATCTTCCGTGGCATGCTCGGGCTGACCGAAGCAGCGGGCCTGCCGGCAGGCGTCAAGGCCACGACCGAATGGTTTCCGGCCAAGGAGCGTTCGGTTGCCATCGGCTGGTTCAACATTGGCTCGTCGTTCGGCGCATTGCTTGCGCCCCCGCTGGTGGTCTGGGCCATCCTGCAAAGTGGCTGGGAGCTGGCGTTTCTGATTGTCGGTGGTCTGGGTATCGTGTGGAGCGGGCTATGGCTGCTGTTGTACAAGCACCCGCGTGACCAGAAGCGTCTGGGCGATGCTGAGCGTGACTATATTCTCAGCGGCCAGGAATCGCGCCTCAAGGATGCACCTGCCCAGAAAGGCAGTTGGAAACGCCTGTTCAAGAACCGCAATTTCTACGCTATCGCTTCGGCGCGCATCCTGTCCGAGCCGGCTTGGCAAACCTTCAACGCGTGGATCCCGCTGTACCTGATGACCGAGCGCCACATGAACATCAAGGAAGTCGCGATGTTCGCCTGGCTGCCGTTTCTGGCGGCTGACATCGGCTGTGTACTGGGCGGCTATCTGAGCCCGCTGTTTCACAAATACTGCAAGGTTTCGCTGTTCACATCTCGCAAGATGGTCATGCTGTTCGGCTGCTCATGCATGATCGGCCCGGCTTGTATCGGGCTGGTCGAAAGCCCTTACACCGCTATCGCATTGCTGTGCATCGGCGGTTTCGCGCACCAGACCCTGTCGGGCGCACTGTACTCGATCACCTCCGATTCGTTCGGCAAGAACGAGGTGGCCACAGCGACCGGGATGGGCGGAATGTTCGGCTTTTTCGGGGCGGCGGCGTTCACCATGGTGTTCGGCGTGCTGGTCACCAAAATCGGCTACAGCCCGCTGTTCGTGGTGCTGGCGATTTTCGATATCGTCGCCGCCATTGTGGTGTGGACCGTCGCCCGCGAAGTACCGCAAAACGACGAGGCCGTGGCGCTGAGCGTTGACGAATCGGGTTCTCGAACTGTTCCCGCAACCTGAGGCCGTCGTAATCCTGTAACGAAGCGCGGATATTCTCTGCTCTGAAAGTGATTTTTTATTAGAGGCCGTTCCTCGAAGGCAGGGGACGGCTTCTTTTTTTGCCTGACAGCTGATATTCGTTTTAGAAATTAATAAATAGCTTCTTATTCCTTAACGAATATAACTTCCATCCCTATACTCGTCTCATGAACGCATACATGCAGGAGGCGAATCCATGCATAACGAGTCGATCCGGTATCTGATCGTGCCAGGCTGGCAAGGGTCTCCTGATGATCATTGGCAGACCCACTGGCAAAACAGCCTGCCCAACAGCACGCGCGTGGAACAGGCCGACTGGCTCAAACCACGCCGTGAGGACTGGGTGGGCGAGTTGCAACGCATGATTGCAGCGCACAGCACGCCGGTGATCCTGATCGCTCACAGCCTGGGTTGCGTGACAGTCGCGCATTGGGCACAACTCGCACCGCTGGAGACTCTGCGTCAGGTGCAAGGTGCGTTGCTGGTAGCACCTGCTGACGTCGAACGTCCGAATTGCCCGCCTGCATTGCGTAATTTTGCGCCGATCCCTAATGATCTGCTGCCGTTTCCGACACAAATTGTCAGTTCTGACAACGACCCTGCGGTCAGCTCTCAGCGCGCTATGGAAATGGCCCGTCACTGGGGGGCGGAAGTCGGATTTCTGAGTCAGGCCGGGCATATCAACGTCAAGTCCGGTCATCAGCGCTGGGAGCAGGGGTTCGCCTACCTGTACCGGCTGCAAAACCGTCTGGAGCAGCATGCGCGTCGTCGCGCATGAGCGGAGCTTGTTTATCGACCCAACGGGTCCTGTCTTTTAAACGCTTGAGCCGTCGCAAGGGCTCAGGTGGGAGTGTGTCATGAGCTTTCACGAAAATTTCGGTCAGCCGCTGCTGACTTTCCCCGATGCAGAAAAAAGCCCGCTGAGCATTCGTGCCAAGGCGCTGGTATTCATCGACCCGCGCTCGCGCCGTTTACGCGAAGAAATGGAACAGCTGGCGCCTCGTTCGCTGCCGGTCTTGATCCGTGGCGAGTCCGGGACCGGCAAGGAATTACTGGCGCGGCATATTCATCGCGGCAGTGATCGCTCGGGCTTGTTCGTTTCAGTCAACTGCGGTGCCATCAGCCCGACTTACGCCGATGCGGAGTTGTTCGGTTATGCCGCCGGAGCGCACAGCGGTTCGGTCAGCAGTCGGGCCGGCTGGTTTGGCTCGGCCAACGGCGGCACTTTGTATCTGGATGAAATCGGCGACCTGCCACTGCCCATTCAGGTCAAGCTGCTCGCCGCCCTGGAAAACCACGAAGTCACGCGAGTGGGCGCGCACCAGCCGAGCCCGGTCGATGTGCGTCTGGTAGCCGCCACCAGCATCGATCTGGCACAGGCGGTGGCTGCCGGAAAATTTCACGAGCGGCTTTATCACTACCTGAGCGAGGGGCGTCTTGACCTGCCGGCGTTGCGCGAGCAACCGGGCAATATCCTGCCGCTGGCCGAATATTTTGTCGGTATCTACAGCCAGCGCCTCAGCCTGCCTGTGCAACTGATCAGCGAAGACGCGCAGCGCACGCTTGAAGCCCACAGCTGGCCCGGCAACACCCGTGAGCTGGAGAACGTCATTCACTTTGCCTTGCTGGTCAGCAGTGGCGACGAAATTCGGGCTGAAGATATCAATCTGCCGGATATTGCCGCGCCGCTGACGCTGATCGAGCGTCAGGCCAGGTTGTTGGTCAGCAGCGGGGATCGCGAGCAGCTTTGCGCGCTGCGGCGATTGCTCGAAACGGTGACATCGCAGCTTGAGCAGAACCCTGCGTGAAGGCGTGAGACAAAAAGATATAAGTACTCGATTAAAAAGTCTTTTATCGGAATATAAAATCTCGGTAATGTCAGCATGATGTCGCAGGGTTTGGATCGCGCGACGGCAAACCATTGAGTAATAAAGCGTCATTTTCTGATGACGCTCCCGGATTTCGCTAAGGACATTGCATGAAAAAGACGTTTCTGATGACCGCTCTGGCGGCTGCGTTCTCGATTGGCCTGGCTCACGCAGGCGAAAAACTGGTGGTCGGTGCAACGCCCGTGCCGCATGCGGAAATCCTGAAGCTGATCCAGCCGACCCTGGCCAAAGAAGGCGTGGACCTGGAAATCAAGGTCTTCACTGACTACGTGCAGCCAAACGTTCAATTGAGCGAAAAGCGTCTGGATGCCAACTATTTTCAAACCAAGCCTTATCTGGATGGCTTCAACAAGGGCAAAGGCACCAATCTGGTGACTGGCGTGGGCGTACACGTTGAACCGTTCGGCGGCTATTCCAGCAAGTACAAGAAGCTGGCTGATTTGCCTGAAGGCGCAACCATCGCCATTCCAAATGAAGGCAGCAACGCAGGCCGCGCACTGCTGCTGTTGCAAAAAGGTGGCCTGATCACCCTGAAGGATCCGACCAACGCCCTGTCCACGCCAAAAGACATCGCGAGCAACCCGAAGAAATTCAAATTCCGCGAACTCGAATCGGCTGTACTACCACGTGCGTTGAGCCAGGTTGACCTTGCGCTGATCAACACCAATTACGCGCTGGAAGCCAAGCTCAATCCTAAGAAAGACGCGCTGATCATCGAAGGTGCCGATTCGCCGTACGTGAACTTCCTCGTCACCCGCAAAGACAACGCCCACACCGACGCCATCGAAAAGCTGTCGAAAGCGTTGACCAGCCAGGAAGTCAAAGACTTCATCAACAAGAAGTACGACGGCGCGGTACTGCCTGCGTTCTGACCCACTGAGTGTCGTGCGTAATCCAACTATCGTGCGACGC
>NZ_LJQT01000405.1:0-4206 GCF_001400515.1 Pseudomonas meliae
TGTTGACGCTCCGCGTCACGATTTTGCTCCGCACCGCACGCGCATGTCTGGGCGCAGGTGGCACGACAGCGGGAGGGCGCGATGGTTGGAGTGCTATCGGATCACTGCTGTGACTTGAGGCAATCCAGGTCAGTGAAGTCCTTGCGCATGTCGGCGATGCGGCTCAGCAGTTTTGCACGCTGTTCCGGTGTGCTCATGGCGGTAACGTCGACAATCAGCGATATCGCTGCCTTCTCGGTCTGGTCATACGCCTTGCGGTACTCGGGCGTCCAGAAGGTCTCACGGTCTTGCAACAGTGCGGCGATGCGCTGCGGGAAATCGCTTGCCTGACGTTGTTGCACGGTCGCCAGAAACAGGTTCTGCCAGCGAGTACGGTTTTCAATCCACGCCTTGTTTTGCTCGCCAAGCGAGGCGGACCAGGCCTGAATCCGGTCTTTCTGCGCCTGATTCAGCTTGCCTATCCATGGCGTCAGGCGTTTTTGCATGCGGTCGGCGCGCTCGGCAACCTGGCGTTCCAGCGGTTGCTCAAGGTATTTGTTTTCACGTTTACGCTGATCCTTGGCAAACGACTCCTGCATCTCTTGCACTTGCTTGTCATCAAAGCGCGAGAGCAATTCCACAGCAGACGGGGTAATTTCCTTCGATATTTTCGCTATCGCCTCTTTGGCTTCGCGAGTGCGGGCCTCCAGCCCCTCGTACGTCACCTGGTCGGTTTTGACCATATCCTCAAGCTTGTCCAGCCAGGTCAGATACTCCGGCAACTGGGTACTGCAATGCCAGCTCAAGTGTTGCTTGAGGCGCACATCCAGCCAGCTTTTCTGTTCCGAATTCATGTCCAGGTAGTCGCTGAGCGTCCACGGGATGATGACGTCGAGATTGCGATACGCCAGTCCAACCTGATTGCATCCTGCAAGCAGCGCAGTGGTCATCAACAGGGTGATGAGGGCTTTGAATAAAGACTGCATGACAACTCCTTGGCGTACTGACGTGCAGTAGAGGAGTGTAGCGTCTGGCAGTTCAACCGGTTTGAGCCTTTAAAAGAACGAGCGCACCGCTTTGAGCGTAAACGTCCCTTCACAGCGCGCGTTGTGGCCGCTGTAGACACTGCAATCGCCGCCGCTCAGGCTTGAGCCGCTGTAGATGAGGTTCATGTCAATGCCCAGCCAGGGGCGTGACAGGTTCAGCGACCAGTCGTTGAAACCGTTGATCAACCCGCCGTCGGCGGAAGATTGCGGGGTATCAAACTGATGATTGGCGTACTGCATGCGCACGCCCACCCCCAGTTGCTCGATAGCCCCCAGGTCGACAAATACCGTGCTGTCGCGTGTGCCAACATCGTTACTGAATGCTGCGCCGATGCGGCTGTTTCGCATGCGCAGTCCGGCGTAGAACTCGTGACTGTCGATCTGGCTGGTATCGGGGTAGCTGTAACGAATCATCCCCAGTTCATAGCCCAAGGTATTATCGAAGGGTTTCTTGAAGCCCATGTAGGAGTCAAGTTCCATCCCTGAATCGGAAGCAAAACCCATGTTTGGTGCCCATTGGCCGAAGTAGAAGCCGCTCTCGTGGGTCAGGTCCAGTCCGCCATGAAAAGAGCCCGAGCCGCCGCTGGGCGTCACAAGGCCTTGCGCCATGCTGCGCGTGGGCGTAGTTGCCAGTTTCAGGTCGAAGTCGCCCAAATCCCGCTCCAGAACCTGGGCAGAGACGAACTGACAGACAAGCATGGCGCTGAAAGACAGCACATGTAAGCGATGGCTGAGCATGGCTCACTCCTTGATCTGCGAGGAGTGTGGTCAGGGATGGCGTATCAAAAATGGCTCAGGAGCCGACACAAGCCGCGAGCTAGAGCCTCGCAAGGATACCGTTGAAATGGACCGCGGGCGCACCGTTCGTCGATCCGTTGTGTGTCAGTTAGCCGCAGTGGTGCGCGCCGAGGGGATGACCAGGCCGCGAATCACTACCAGCGCCTGTTGAAATGACGGGTAGCCGCTCTTGGCAACGTCCAGTTGGGAGTACTCGGCCTGGTAACGTTCAGCAAGCTTCGGGTCGCTGACGCTCAGCTGTTGCGAGAGCAGGGCGATGGCCAGTGGATGCTTGTGCTTTGCCGCAGTCTGCAGCAGTTCGATAATCTGTTTTTGATCGGCCTGCTGGCGGATCAACAGTACGGCCTGGTAGAACTCGGCTTCGCCCGATGCGTCGTCGAGTGCGGCACGGCGCAGCATGGCTTCGGCCAGCTCGTAGTTTTCGCGGTCGTCTTCGCTGATCAGCAACTTGGCCTGGAGCATGTCGTTCTGATAAAGCAGATGCCCCGCCCGGCATGGGCTGTCGGTGAGCTGGCTGTCATTGGGACCGTTTTCGCAGTGGTGCGATGCGCAGCCGCCAAGGTAGACAAGTGCGCCGAAAAGCATCCAGTTCTTCATTCGAGCATTCCACAAAGGAGATAACGTCCAGAGCGTGAACCAGCTCGTGGTCATAGTGATATCAGAGGAGAGAGTAGCAGCGTGACCGGAAGAATATCCAGCGAAGGATCGTCAATCTAGCGCCTTGAGCGTCAAGGCGCATAGAGATCGACAGGCAGGGCGCGGTTTTACTTTTTACCGAGATTGATCTGCTTGGAAGGTGCGAAGGTCTGGCCACTCACGCCTTTGGCAATTTGCTGGATTTCACCGCCGGACTTCAGGAAAGCTGCAATCTGCGCGTTGATCGAATCGCTCGTTTCAACGGCTGGGGCGGGTTTGGCTTTCGAGTGGGATGCTTTGATACGCATGGCTGCCATTTACCTTCATAAACGTAATACGGCCAGCCAGAGTACAGGAAACGCTTGATTATTGCTTGGCAAATATGGCATTCGCCCGAGGTCGGCCGTTTGGCGGAGCTGCTTGGGCTCTGCGCGATTTAAATCTAACACTCTGTTTTAAAAGACAAGTTTATGACTGGTAGCCTTTGTGCTGCCCGAGCGCGTCAATCCGTTTCGATCGGGGAAGCTGACGAGTGGAGGCTATGTCGGCACCTTCTGCCACGCGGCGCGAACCCGGCGGTAAAGTCGGGTAGAATGCCGCCCACGCAATGAGGGTATCTGGAAATGGCTTTAATCGGGCGCTACAACAGCTTGCAAATCGTCAAGCACACGAACTTCGGTCTGTATCTGGACGGTGCGCAGGATGGTGAAATCCTTCTGCCCAATCGGTACATCCCCAAGGATATTCCTACTGAAGATGAAGACTGGCTCAATGTGTTCATCTATCTGGACAGCGAAGACAAGCTGATCGCCACCACTGAAAAACCCAAAGTGCAGGTCGGTGAGTTTGCCAGCCTCAAGGTGGTTGAAGTCAACAGCATCGGCGTGTTCCTCGACTGGGGCCTGCCCAAGGACCTGTTGCTGCCGTACTCCGAAGAGAAGCGTACCTTGCAGGCCGGTGAATACTGCGTGGTTCATGTTTACCTCGATAAGCACACGCGGCGCATCACCGCCACCGCGCGCCTGGATCGCTACCTGGACAAAACCCCGGCCAGTTACAGCGTCGGCCAGGAGGTTGACCTGCTGGTCGCCGAAGCGACCGATATGGGTTTCAAGGCGATTATCAACAACAAGCATTGGGGCTTGATTCACAAGAACGAAGTGTTCAAGTTCATGCGCGCCGGCAAGCAGGAAAAGGGCTACATCAAGGAAATCCGTGCCGACGGCAATATCAGCCTGAGCCTGCAGCCGGTGGGCGCAGAAGCAGCGAGCAGCCTGAATTCGAAAATTCTCTCAAAGCTGCGTGAGAACAACGGTACATTGCCAGTCAGCGACAAAAGCGATCCGCAGGTCATCAGCGGCCTGTTTGGGGTCAGCAAAGGTAACTTCAAGAAAGCTATCGGTGCGTTGTACAAACAGGGGCAGATCGTGATTCACGCTGACCGTATCGACCTGGTCTGATATATCGCCCGGGCCCGGAATTTCATCAAGGACGTCCCATGAAAAGAATACTCACGGCTTACCTCGGCACGTTACTGGCGTTTCTGATCCTCGACGGGTTGTGGCTGGGCGTCCTCATGGGGCCGACCTACCGTGAATGGCTCGGACCGCTGATGCTTGCCACGCCCGTGGCTGGGCCTGCAATAGCGTTCTATCTGCTCTACGGGGCAGGCGTCGTGGTTTTCGGCGTAATGCCCGCGGTCAGAGAGCAGCGACTGAGCCGTGCGACCTTGATGCATAGGAATTTC
>NZ_LJQT01000185.1:0-1078 GCF_001400515.1 Pseudomonas meliae
TCAACGACAGCCTGGGCCATCCGGTCGGCGATCTGCTGCTCAAGGGCATCGCACACCGGCTCAAGGAGACCCTGCGCGATGTCGACACGGTCGCGCGCCTTGGTGGTGACGAGTTCATCGTTCTGTTACCTGGCCTGCTGCAGCCCAGCGACGCACAAGCCATCGCCAACAAACTGCTGGCCTGCTTCAACACGCCTTTTGAAGCTGGCGAACATGAGCTCTACATCAGCCCGAGCATTGGCAGCTGTGTTTTCCCGACTGACGGCACCGACGTAGCAACACTGGTCAAAAACGCAGACGCCGCCATGTACCGCTCCAAGGCCAAGGGCCGCAACCGGGTCGAAAGCTACACCTGCGACCTGACCACACAGGCCAGCGAACGTATTGCCCTTGAACAGGAATTGAGAAGAGCGCTGGACCGCAATCAGCTGTCCCTGGCCTACCAGCCCAAAATCAGCCTTCTGACCCACACGCTGATAGGCGCAGAAGCGCTGATCCGCTGGAACCACCCGACCTTCGGCGACGTGCCACCCGAACATTTCATACCGCTGGCCGAAGAAAACGGCATGATCCTGCAAATCGGCGAATGGGTGCTGGAGCAGGCCTGCCAACAAATGGGCAAATGGCGCAAAACCTGTCAGCCGTTCGGCCCAGTGTCAGTCAACCTTGCAGGCGCTCAACTGCGCCAGACGAACCTTGTCGAACACATCGAACAACTACTGGCCGACAACGGCCTGGAGCCAGGCTGCCTGCAACTGGAAATCACCGAAAACTTCATCATGAGCCAGACCCAGGAAGCGCTGGCAGTGCTGCACAAACTGAAGAAACTCGGTGTGCAACTGGCCATCGACGACTTCGGTACCGGTTACTCCTCCCTGAGCTACCTCAAACGCCTGCCGCTGGACATCCTCAAAATCGACCAGTCCTTCGTTCGCGGCCTACCCGAAGACACCCACGACGCCGCCATCGTCCGCGCCATCATCGCCCTCGGGCGCAGCATGCAACTGACCGTGATAGCCGAAGGCGTGGAGAACAGCGAACAGCAGCAATTCCTGACCCGCGAGGGCTGCGAACAGAT
>NZ_LJQT01000185.1:1091-2119 GCF_001400515.1 Pseudomonas meliae
CAGGGCTACATCATCAGCCTGCCCCTTCAACCCGAAGAATTCAGCGCGAGATTTCTTCTTATGAATCTTTCGGACGTTTCGGATAGCACAGCCGCGAAACCGCCGTTATAATCCGCGGCCTACTGAGGGCCCATAGCTCAGTTGGTTAGAGCAGAGGACTCATAATCCTTTGGTCCACGGTTCGAGTCCGTGTGGGCCCACCACCTTTGAAAGCCGCGCACTGCGCGGCTTTTGTGTTTCTGGATGGTATCTCTCAAATACAGGTCAGCCTTTGCGCTCTCCCCTATCCCGGCCTTTCCCGGTGAGATTCAGGTTCAAGCCCGCTTGGGCAACTTCCAGTTCGGCCGGATGAAGTGGCAGGTATACCCGTTCGGTATCCGTTCCAGATAATCCTGATGCTCCGGCTCCGCCTCCCAGAACTCGCTGGCGGGCTCGATTTGCGTGACCACACGCCCCGGCCACAGCTTGGAGGCGTCCACGTCAGCCGCGGTATCTTCGGCAATATCCCGTTGCTGTTCGCTCAGGTAGTAAATCGCCGAACGATAGCTTGGCCCAAGATCATTGCCCTGCCGGTTAGGCGTGCTCGGGTCATGGATCTGGAAAAAGAATTCAAGAATCTGCCGGTAGCTGATCACCGCCGGGTCAAACACGATCTCAATCGCTTCGGCATGGTTGCCATGGTTGCGGTAGGTGGCGTTCGGTACTTCGCCACCGGTGTAGCCGACTCGCGTACGCAGCACGCCGGGGTAGCGTCGCAACAAATCTTGCATGCCCCAGAAGCAGCCGCCGGCAAGGATGGCGGTTTCGGTTGAGTTGGTCATAGTCTGTCCTTGCGGTTCATGGAGACAGGGATAGTTATGGGGTGATGCCGGCCAATACCAAGCCGGATGAAGTAAAAAACCGGATCGTGTTGCGGAACGAGTACACGTCCTACAGAAGCCTTGGCGCCTTGCTCCGTTGCCTACAGTTGCGTCAGAATCCGCTGGCTTGAGTGCTTGAGTCAGCGTTTCCGAGACTGTCAGAAATTT
>NZ_LJQT01000439.1:0-248 GCF_001400515.1 Pseudomonas meliae
ACCTGGTCAAGCTTGGGGCCTGTGGCCCAAGGCTTGACGGTCAACTCCACAGCGCTTGCCAGTTCGCCCAGTTCATACACGTGGTTGTGAAATTCGGTCGTTTCCCACCAGGGGTGACCGGGTGTTTTGGCCACAGGGCCACCGTGGTAGTCCACGTCCGCGTCGAGGCGAGCGGCAAATGCGGCATAGACCGCTTTCATGTACTGAATCGGCTTGGCCCGTGCATTCTCTGTCGTGCACACGGACGG
>NZ_LJQT01000357.1:0-13423 GCF_001400515.1 Pseudomonas meliae
TTTGCAGCGCCTCCCTAACGGATCAACCCACCCATAAGGATTAGGCGCATACAGATAGAGATTATCCCCACCACTCAACCCAATCGGATCCTGCGTAATAAACCGCCCAATCTCAGGATCGTAATACCGAAACGTGTTGTAGTGAAGCCCTGTCTCGACATCGAAATACTGCCCCTGAAACCTCAGGTTCTGCTCGACCTCGTTAACCACTAGTTTTTCAATTGCTCCCCACGGCCGGTATTTCGCCTGCCAGACGATCTGCCCTTCGGCGTCGGTCATTTCCAGCGGGGTACCAATCTGGTCGGTGTGGAAGTAGTAAACCCTGTTCCCGGTTTCGCCCTCGCGTTGATCAACACGGGCGAGCGGGGCATAGCTGCCAGGCTCATAGAGATACAAGCTGCTGTGCCCGGGACCCTCTTCACGCAGCAGCCGCAATCCCTGCCAAAGAAAGCGCTTCTCGTCGTTCTGGCCTTTGATCTCCGACTGTTTAGCGACCCGCCTCCCCAGACTGTCGTATTGATAGCTGCTGGTGCTTTCCACTTGGCTGTTGGCCATGGTCTCGGTTTTGACCAGGCGGTTTTCGCTGTCGTAAGTGAAGGTTTGCCAGCGGACGATGCCCACGATTTTCTCGACCAGGTTGCCCCATGCGTCGTACTTGTATTCGTGGTTGCTCCATTGCTTGAGACGGTTGTCTTTGACGCGGTCGAAGCGGTTGGTGTTGAAGTTCAGGCGGTTGCCAGCGGTGTCGTAGCGGAATTCTTCGCCTTCGAAGCGTTTTTCGGGGTTGTGTTCAAGCAGGCGGCCGTTGGCTTCGT
This sequence comes from Pseudomonas meliae, assembly GCF_001400515.1. Taxonomy (NCBI): domain Bacteria; kingdom Pseudomonadati; phylum Pseudomonadota; class Gammaproteobacteria; order Pseudomonadales; family Pseudomonadaceae; genus Pseudomonas; species Pseudomonas meliae. The sequence goes on from NZ_LJQT01000357.1 coordinate 816, forward strand.
ATTCGTAGGTGACTTCGCCACGCAGTTTGTCGAGGGTGCGGCTCAGTTCGCCGGCCGGGTCGTATTCGTAGCGGCGGTGGAGCGGGTTGTAGGCGTGCTCGACGTAGCGTTCTGGCTTTATGAGCGGGTTCTGGATCTGTGACAGTTTTTCCGCGGGCAGGGTGGTTGCGTACTGCCAGGTCTTGCGCCCCAGAGCGTCATAGCCGAAGCAACTGGTGAGTTTGCCCTGCGTGCGATAGATCTCGCGGTGCAGGTCGTCGCGCTCCATGTCGCTGATCAACTGGCCATCGAGGTTCAGTTGATGCAGGTGACCGCTGCCGTAATACAGGTGATTCAGGTGCTGGCCGGTAGGAAGGGTCAACGTGGTAAGGTTGCTGAGTGGATCGTACTCGTAGGCCAGGGTGCCCTGAGGCGAAGATTCCTGCGTCAGGCGGCCCAGAATGTCGTAGGCAAATTCCAGTTTTTCAGCCGTGACACCGAGCTTTCTGCCGCCGTCGGTAGGTGTGCGTTGAATGGACAGTAGGCGGTCGCTGTCGTCGTAGGTGAAATCCTGACGGGCGTCGTTGTTGAGTCTGGCCAGCAATCGACCAATCGGGTCGCGTTCGAAATACGTGCTGCGCTGTGGCCGTTCGCCTTTTTCGCCGTAGCCGGTTTCTTCGACCTGAGTCAGATGCCCGCCAAGGTTGTAGCTGAAACGGCGGGTCAACTGGTCGATGCGCTTTTCTTCGATCAGCCGGTCGGAGTCATCGTAGGCGAACGTGTAAGTGGCGTCGTTTTCATTGCTCAGCGCTGCGAGGCGCAGGGCTTTGTAGTACTGGTAGGCGACCATCAGCCCTTTAGGGTCCTGACGTCTGGTCGGCAGGCCGCGTGCGTTGCGGGCCAGATGGGTGGTCTGGTCCTTACCGTCAGTGTGTGTCAGGACCTGACCGTGAGCGTTGTAGGTGAAGCTCTCGCGGGTGCCGTCTGGGTGGTCGATGCGCAGCACTTCGCCGCCGGGCTTGCGCTCTAGCGTGGTGGTGTTGTTCAGGGCATCGGTAACGGCGACCAGTTGATGGCGCTCGTCATAACGGTAATACGTGCTTTTGCCCGAGCAGTCCTGAAAGCGCTCTACCTGCGCGAGGTTGTTCCACCACAGGTATTTGGACTTGAGCGTCGGGTCGACGATGGTATGGGGCAAGCCGTCCTTGCCGTTGAGGTATTCGGTCTTGTGACCCAGTGCGTCGATCTCGGCGACGAGGTTGCCTCGCTCATCATAACGGGCCTTCCAGGTGCTGCCATCGGGGTAAGTGATCTGTTTGACCAGCGTGGTCTTGTAGTGATGCTGATAACGCGTGGTTCGGCCCAGCGGGTCGGTCTCTGTCGTGAGGCGTGACAGGTCATCGTATTCGAAGCTCAGTTGATTGCCGTCGGGCAGCGTCAGACCGTTGATATTGCCGGTGTCGTCCAGCGCGATACGGTACTGCTCACCACCGAAATCAGTGCTGGCGACGACACGACGGTCCTTATTCCAGGTCACCTCGGCACGGCGCCCCAATACATCCGTCACCCGCGTCTGGCGCGCCTCGAAATCATAATCGAACTGAAAGTGCTCGCCGTCACTGGTCCAGTGTTCGACCACGCGCGGCTTGTCATCGAGTGTTTCCCAGCGGTACTCGCAACTGAGCCCCAGTGCATTGGCGTGGCGGGTCATCAGGCCGTCGGTGTAGCTGAAGTTGCGCACCGAGTCGCCATTGCGGTTGTACACACTGTTCAACTGGCCATTGTTGTCGTAGCCATAGCGCACTAGCGTCTCGACGGCCTGGTCGCCGACGATCCGCTTGACGGTGCTCAGGCGGTTGGTCACCTCGTCGTAGTGCAGGTGCACACGATGCCCGCCGGTGGAGCAGATGTCGGTCAGAACGCCGTCTTCGCTGCGTACGAAATGCAGAAAATGACCGAGGGCGTTTTCGACGCGTTGCAGGGGAACAGGCTGGTTGTCGTCGGGCACTTCGCCGAAGTAATAGAACACGTTGTCCAGGGTTTGCAGCAGGTAATGACCACCCTCGGTACGCACCAGGTACAGCTGTTCCTGTGCGTTGTAGATGCGCTGGTTGTAGTCCAGTGTCACGAAGGGCACGCTGCGGCCCTGATTGTCGCTGAGGTACAGAAAGCTGCCTTTACGGCGCAGGCTTTGTTCCCAGGGCAAGACCCAGCCATTGCCCAGTGCGCTGTCGACAGTCAGGTCGCTGGCATAGAAGCGCGTCCATTCGATGGGCATCAGACCGGGCAGGCTGAAGTCGGACTCATCGATCAACAGCTTGCGCCCAGTGGTGGTGTCGACCGGGTTGCCGTGTAGGCCACCCAGCACTTTTTCGGCCAGGGGAGCGACACCGAAGCGAAAAATCGCGTCCCCCAGAAAGACACCGCCCATGAAGCGCAGCGCGCAAGGGCCAGCAGCTTTCAGGCCCGCCTGCATACCCAGTCTGGCGATACTGGTGACTGCCTTGGCCCCGCCCGCCACGATCAACAGAATGTCCACTGTGTAGCGGTACATCGCCGAGACTTCGTCATCCACTGGCAGGTAGCGTTGGGTGCCGCCGCCGATGAAGACGTTTGGCGAGCCGGTGCCGATTTTCGCGCCGCAGGTCAGTTTGTCGCCTTTACGCGCTGCGGGCTGGCCATTGATGAAGACGTTGCTGGACCCTTCGGCAACCTTGACGATGGGCGAGTGCTTGTCGCACACGGCGGTGCTCTCAATAGCAAAAGCAGCAGGCCGGCCGTTGATGAAGACGTTGGGCGAGGCAGACTCGATCTGCCCCGCTGGAGAGCTGAAGGCGCTGCCTATAGCCTCCCCAAGACTTGCAAGGGCGTTGCCTGCCAGGCCGACGGCCAGTCCCAGTAGAATCCCGCCGAACCCGCACGTGACGAAGGTGAATGACACATACGCCACTGCCGCGATACCCACCACCGCGCCGAGTAAAAAGCCCGTCAGTGCACCGGTGTGTTCGATCTCATCCAGTAACCGGGCTGCCTCAAACATCGCAATTACGCCTGTAGCCGCGAGTAGTGGAGGCCTGATCAGCCACGTGACGCTGATGCTCTGCAACGTATAGTCCATTAAAGCGTGTCCTGTCAGCGATGAAGTAGAGCTCAGGGTGCCGTCATACCTTCAAGCATGACGTCGAAGTCCAGCAGCCATGTTTTCAGCGCGGGTTTTTCTGAGTCGATTACACAGCCCACGCTCAACCATTGGCGTTCGTTTTGATCGGCGACCGGTACGATGGAACCGATCAAGCGCCCATGCCGTTCTTCGAAGCCCACGCGAAAATGGAAGTCCAGCGCCAGCGCGGCATTCCCTGCCAGTAACGTTTCATACTGGCGGATGACTCGGACATTGCCATACAACGGCTGCAGTGCTTTGACCGCTTCGGCGAACGCCCCGGCAAGATTCGCCTCTTCAGGTACATCGCTGCGCTGAATGGAGACCACCACAGGCTCTCCATCGACTTGAATGGTGGCATCGATCGCGCTGCACCCGAACCCTTCCGGAAAGCCGAAGCGGAACCCGCCAAAATTGAAACTGCAGGGTGCGTCGAGCAAGGGTTGTGGGACAGGGATAGCCGCCTGAATGATGTCGAGCGCCTGTTGAGCGGCAGCCCGCTCGGTTTCCTCGCGCGCCAGTGCTTCGTCAGCCAGTCGGCGTTCAGAGATACGGTCGTAGAGACTGGTGCGCGTCATGCGGCTTGAACGTTGTTCATCAACTGCTACATCTCCTTACGCAGGCAACGTACTGCCGCGTGGCCCATTTGTAACTGGACGATAAGCACTTTAACGGGACCGGACTATATCTCTGAGCGGACTGATGAGCAGGAAAGCCCTGAAAATCCTGTGGGATAAAAGCTACGGACGAACGCTACTTTCAATGGCGAGTGTTTCGACCTTCCTTTAACTGAAAGTTCACTGCGGGCAGGTGAAAGCTTCAGGATGCTCTATCACGAGCCTCCTGAAGCTTTGGCGGTTACTTGAAACCCTGCTTCAACGCCTCGACCTCATCCTCCTCCCGCCGATGCGCCCACTGATACAACGCCGGCAACACCAGCAACGTCAGCGCGGTCGACGACAGAATCCCGCCAATCACCACCGTCGCAAGCGGTCGCTGCACTTCCGCACCAGTCCCGGTGGCGAGGGCCATGGGGATGAAGCCCAGGGAGGCGACCAGTGCGGTCATCAGCACCGGGCGCAGGCGGGTGAGGGCGCCTTCGTTGATGGCGTTGTGCAGCGAGTGGCCTTGTTCGCGCAGGCTGCGGATGAAGGCGATCATCACCAGGCCGTTCAGCACCGCCACACCCGAGAGGGCGATGAAGCCCACGCCTGCGGAGATCGACAGGGGAATGTCGCGCAGCCACAGGGCCATGACGCCGCCGGTGAGGGCGAACGGTATGCCGGTGAACACCAGCAGGCCGTCCTTGAGGTTGTTGAACATCATGAACAGCAGCGCCAGTACCAGCAGCAATGCCACTGGCACGACGATTTGCAGGCGTTTGGCGGCCGATTGCAGTTGCTCGAACTGGCCGCCCCAATTGGTCCAGTAACCCGCCGGGATCTGCACGCCGCTGTCGATGGTGGTGCCTGCTTCTTCGACAAACGAGCCGAGGTCCCGGCCGCGCACGTTGGCGCTGACGATAACGACACGCTTGCCGTTCTCGCGGCTGATCTGGTTCGGGCCCAATACCAGATCAAGGCTGGCGACCTGGGACAGTGCGATGAAGCTGATCTGCTGGTTGCTGTTGGCACTCGCAGGCACCGGAATGAGCAGGCTGGAGAGCCCGTTCACATCGGTGCGCAGTTGCTCGGACAGGCGCACCACCATGTCGAAGCGGCGGTCGCCCTCATACAACGTTCCCGCCTGACGACCGCCCAGCGCAATGGCGATGGCGTCCTGCACATCGGCCACGTTGAGGCCGTAACGCGCGGCCTTGTCGCGATCAATGTTGATGGTCAGTACCGGCAGGCCGGTGGTCTGTTCCACTTTCACTTCTGAAGCGCCTGGCACTTTTTGCAGGGTGGCGGCAATTTTTGCGGCGGTCTGGTTGAGCACGTTCATGTCGTCGCCGAACACTTTCACCGCGACGTCACTGCGTACACCGGAAACCAGCTCGTTGAAGCGCAACTGGATCGGCTGGGACAGTTCGTAGTTGCTGCCCGGCACACTGGCGGCGGCCTTTTGCAGGTCGGCTATCAGTGCCTCGCGGGACTTGTCCGGGTCCGGCCATTCACTTTGCGGCTTGAGCATCACGTAGCTGTCAGAGATGTTGGGCGGCATCGGGTCGGCGGCGATTTCGGCGGTGCCGGTGCGGGCGAACACGCGCTGCACTTCCGGGACTTTTTCGATGATGGCTTTTTCCAGACGCTGCTGCATGTCCACCGACTGGCTCAGGCTGGTGCCAGGAACCCGCAGCGCCTGCAAGGCGAAGTCGCCTTCGCTCAGGCTCGGGATGAACTCGCTGCCCATGAGGCTGGCGGTGAAGCCGGACAGCACGATCAGCACCAAGGCCAAGCCGAACGCTATTGAGCGATGCCCCAGTACCCAGCTCAGTATCGGCGCGTAGCGCTGGCGAGCGGTGCGCATCACAAAACCTTCTTCTTCCTTGACCTTGCCGGTGACGAACATGGCGATGGCGGCAGGCACGAAGGTCACCGAAAGAATCATGGCACCGAGCAGGGCGATGACCACTGTGAAGGCCATAGGGTGGAACATTTTGCCTTCCACACCGGTGAGGGCGAAGATCGGCAGGTACACGACCATGATGATCAATTGACCGAAAATCAGCGGCCGACGGGCTTCTCTGGCGGCGGCGAAGACCTCGTGGAAACGCTCGGAGCGGGTCAGCATGCGGCCGTATTTCTTCTGGGCATGCGCCAGCCTGCGGATCGCGTTTTCGACGATCACCACCGCGCCGTCGACGATAATGCCGAAGTCCAGCGCGCCCAGGCTCATCAGGTTGGCGCTGACCTTGTTGGTGAACATGCCGGTGAAGGTAAACAGCATGGCCAGCGGAATTACCATGGCGGTGATCAGCGCAGCACGGATGTTGCCCAGAAACAGGAACAGAATCACGATGACCAGAATCGCGCCTTCGATCAGGTTCTTTTTCACTGTTGCGATGGCTTTTTCGACCAGATTGGTGCGGTCGTAAACCGTTACCGCTTCGACGCCTTCGGGCAGTGTGCGATTGATGTCGGCGAGTTTGGCGGCCACGGCCTGTGACACCGTCCGGCTGTTTTCACCGATCAGCATGAACACCGTGCCAAGCACGACTTCACGGCCGTTTTCGGTGGCTGCGCCGGAGCGCATTTCCTTGCCGATACCGACCTCGGCCACGCTGCTGATCCTGATAGGCGTGCCCTGCACATTGGCGATGACGATGTTGGCGATATCGTCCACCGTGCCGAGCTGGCCTGGTGCGCGTATCAGCAGTTGCTCACCGCCGCGCTCGATGTAACCTGCGCCGACATTGGCGTTGTTGCGCTCAAGCGCAGCCACCAGATCGTTCAGTGTCAGTTTGTAGGCCGCCAGCTTCTTCGGATCGGGCGCAATCTGATACTGCCTGGCGAAACCGCCGATGGTGTTGATCTCGGCCACGCCCGGTACGTTGCGTAATTGCGGCTTGATGATCCAGTCCTGAATCACCCGCAGGTCGGTCGGCGTGTACGGCGTGCCGTCTTCTTTCAGTGCGCCCTCACGGGCCTCGACCGTCCACAGAAAGATCTCGCCGAGGCCGGTGGAAATCGGCCCCATCATCGCGTTGACGCCTTCAGGCAACTGGTCCTTGGCAATCTGCAGGCGCTCGCCCACCAACTGCCTGGCAAAGAACAGGTCAGTGCCGTCTTCGAAAATCACCGTGACCTGAGACAGGCCCGAGCGCGACAGCGAGCGCGTCTGTTGCAGGCCGGGCAGGCCTGCCATGTTGGTTTCGATGGCGAAGGTGATGCGCTGTTCGGTTTCCAGCGGCGAAAAGCCGGGTGCCGACGTGTTGATCTGCACCTGTACGTTGGTGATGTCGGGAACGGCATCGATAGGCAGTTTCTGGTAACTGGCAATACCCAGCCCAGCCATGAGCAGCACAGCAAGCATCACAACGATGCGCTGTTCAATCGCGAATTGAATCAACCGTTCAAACATGGAGGTGTACTCGTGTGACGCAGATCAATGGGCGTGCTCGGCGGAGCCTTTGCCCAGCTCCGACTTGAGGATGAAACTGCCCGCAGCAGCCACTTGTGTGCCGCCAGCCAGGCCTTTGACGATTTCCACATGGCCGCCATCGCGGCGACCGAGGGTTACCGGTGTCAGTTGAAAACCTTCAGCGTTGCGTACGAAGACCGAGGGTTTGTCCTCAATCGACTGAATCGCAGACTCGGGAATGCTGACCGCCACGCTGGTCTGCTCGGCGGCGACTTCCACCGACACGAACAGGCTGGGACGCCAGGCACCCTGCGGGTTGGCAAGGGTCACGCGCACGGCGGCAGCGCGGGTCTGCTCGCCCAGCAGGCTGCCGACGTAACCGATCTTGCCTTCGACCTGGGCATTCAGATCGGGCGCGCTGACGATGACCGGACGACCGACCACCACCTTGTCCAGATCCCTGGGCGCTACGCCAAAGGTGGCCCAGACACGCGACAGGTCGGACAGCGTGAAGACATTGCTCGCTTCGCTGACCATCTCGCCGATGCCGAGGTGTTTCTCCACGACCATGGCGTCAAATGGCGCGATCAATTCGTAGCGATTGCCTGCGGATGGGTTCAGGCTGGCACCGATGGCGCTGATCTTCTGCCGGGCGTTGGCCAGGTTGATGTCGGCCTCCTGAAACTCCTGGCGCGCTTGCAAGTAGTCCTGCTCGGCGGAGATCTTGTCTTCCCAGAGTTTCTTCTCGCGCTGTAACGTCAGGCGGGCCAGTTCCTGGCGGCGTTGTGCGGCGTTCAGTTCGCTGCGTTGATCGGAGATCTGCTGGCTGGCAATCACTGCCAGCACCTGACCCTTTTTCACGGCTTGACCCAGATCGACCTTCACTGATTCGACCACACCGCTGACCCGAGGCACGACATGCGCGGTGCGGTCCTCATCGAAGCGGATTTCGCCGGGGAAGGTCACACTGGTGCTCATCTGTCGAGGTTCTGCGCTTGCCAGCTCGATGCCGGCAGTCTTGATCTGCTCGGCGCTCAGTTCGATGTGTCCTTCTTCCTCTTCTTTATGGGAAGACTCGGAGGCTACGGCGTCCGGTTTTTTCGCCTCGTTGCCGTGGTCTGGCTCTTCAGCATGGCCCTGCTCGGATTCATGCGCGTGCTCATCGGCTGACGGCTCTGTTCCAGTTGCGAATGGCAGCATCTGCGGGTTCAGCGTCAGACTGCCCAGACCAATGATGGCCACCACCACCGCCAGCGTGATGGCAATGCTTCGTTTGTTGTTCATAAAGGCTCCCGGCGATCAGGTGCTTGCGGCACCTTGCGATACGCTCGATATAGGCGGACAAAGACAGTCAGGGGTTGAGGCTGAACCGGTTGAGATCACCGTGAATTCGCTCGACAGCCACTCGGGCTTCGGTGGCAGTCGCCAGCGATTCCAGGTACTGGCTGCGCGCTGAAATCAGCGTTCGTTGCGCATCCAGCACTTCCAGAAAACCGAACTTGCCCATTTCGAAACCGCGCGTTGCGGTGTCGACGGCGCGCTGCGCGGCGGGCAGGATGACCTGATTGAAGGACTCGACTTCCTGCGCGGCAGTACTCCACTGATCGAGGGCTGACTGGGTCTGGGTGCGCAGCTTGAGTTCAACGGCATTGCGCAGGTCGCGTGACTGGTCGGCCCGGCGTGATGCTGCAAGTACGTTGCCCTGATTCCGGTCGAATAACGGTAGCGGCATCGACAGACCCACGACGTTGACCCGTTCGCGCTCTTCGCGGCTGTACTGGCTGCCGACGCTGACGGTCAGGTCAGGGATGCGCTTGGCGCGTTCTGAACCCAGCGTGGCTTCGCGCTGTTCTATCTGCGCCTGAGCGAGGCGCAGCTCGGCGGACTGGTTGATGGCGGTCAATAGCTTTGCGCTCGGTGGCAGCTTGCCCGGCGACAGATCGGCGTACTCCAGACGCTCGAAAGAGGCGACCGGCGAACCGGTGGTGCGCGCCAGTTCACGATTGCTGTTGATCTTCAGGGTCTCGGCGCGCCGTACCAGCAGGTCGGTTTCAGCCAGTTGCACCTGAGCGCGCGTGGCCTCCACCGGTGACACCTTGCCCGCCCGAACACGCCCTTCGGCAACCTGCAGGCCGCGCTCGGCCAGTATTCTGGACTGGCGCGCCAGGTCGAGACCTGCCTGCGCCCGCGCCGCTGCGTAGAACGCCTGAACCACTTCGGCCCGCAGTTCGTTGCCGCGTCGCTCCAGCTCCAGCCGGGCGGCGTCCTGGCCCTTGCTGGCGGCTTCGATGCGTGCTCCGCGCTTGCCGCCCAGTTCCAGTGCTTGGCTGAGCATCACGGTGGTGGTGCTGGTCTCGCGGCGTGTGTCTTCAACCTCCCACGACACCACCGGGTTGGGAATCAGCCCGGCCTGCTGGCGATCGATCACCTTCGGCGACGCCGATCTCCCATTGCGCGGCGGCGAGTTCCGGGTTGCGCGCAAAGGCTGCTTCCAGCGCCTGAGCCAGGCTGATGCCCTGGGCTGCTGCGATGCCGGGAGCAGCAAATGGCAACAGCAGTAGACAAAGTGCGGCGACTTTCATGCCGGGCACCCTGTTACCAGACCGGTACGCGGAGTGCGTACGTTGTTCTTCAGTCGCATGAATTACCCTGTCCATGAAGCACCCCATCAAAACAAAAAACAAACAGGCACCTTGGCGCTGAAGTTAGCTGTGGGGACTTTATGTAACCGGAGCTATCACAGGGATTGCTGGAAAATTACGATTTTGTTATCCAACAAGATAAGCGTTTCTTTTCAGTACACTGCACGGCATCGTCATCATACGTTCATCAAACAGGAAGCCTGGTTATGCGAATCCTTGTCGTAGAGGACGAGCCGAAAACTGCCGAGTACATGCATCAGGGTCTGACCGAAAGTGGCTATATCGTCGATATCGCTGCAACCGGGCTCGATGGCCTCTATCTCGCGCAGCATCAGGCTTACGATGTGGTGATACTGGATGTGAACCTGCCGGAAATGGACGGCTGGGAGGTGTTGAGTCGCCTGAGGAAGACGGTCAGTACGCGCGTCATGATGGTCACTGCACGAGGGCGCCTGGAAGAGAAGGTCAAGGGTCTGGAATTGGGCGCGGATGACTATCTGGTCAAGCCGTTCGAGTTTCCCGAGCTATTGGCAAGGGTCCGCACGTTGATGCGGCGCAGCGAGCAGACCACCACCTCCAAGGTGTTGCAGGTTGGCGATCTGGAGCTTGATCAAGGGCGGCACCGGGCGTTTCGCGGCAGCCAGCGCATCGACCTGACCACCAAGGAGTTCGCGCTCCTGCACCTGTTGATGCGTCACAGCGGGGAAGTCATGTCGCGTACCCAGATCATTTCCCTGGTCTGGGACATGAACTTCGATTGCGACACCAATGTGGTGGAAGTGTCGATCCGTCGCCTGCGCGCGAAGATCGACGATCCTTTCGAGACCAAGCTGATCCACACGTTACGCGGCGTGGGCTATGTGCTGGAAGTGCGTGAATGAAACCGACGCGTCTGTCGACGCGCCTGGGGCTGACCGTTACTGCGCTGATTGCGTGTCTGGTACTGGTAATGGAAATGCTCGCTTATGCGGCTATTTCCCGTCAGCTCGATCTGCGCGCCGAAGACAGCCTGAACGAGAAGTTCGCGCAGATTGAACACAGCATGAGCGAGGGCTTTCTCGGCATCGAAGACATTGTTCAATACCCTCATACCCTGCGTGACCAGATCATCGGACACGACAGCTATTCGTTGATGGTGCTCGACGCGGGCAATCCTCGGCAGCAATTGATGATGGTCGGTAACGAGGAAGGCCGGAACCTGCCTGTCCCCGAGGCAGATCACATACCTCAAGGCTTTCAGGAGTTGCAGTCGGTACACGGCCACAAGATTCTGATGGGTTACAGGGAAATACACCTCAAGACAGGGCAGGATATTCTCGTCAGGCTGTCGATGGATCGGGAAAGTGACAGCACGCTGCTGCACGCTTATTTGAAATCGACTTTCCTGATACTGCCGCTGATCTTGCTGCTGGTCGGCTTCGGTGCCTGGTGGGTAGTGCGTCGTGGTCTCAGGCCGTTGGGTGCTTTCAGAAAAGTAACGGCACTGATCTCGGCTCGCGATCTGTCTCATCGCATGAAAGTGAAGGGCCTGCCTGATGAATTGCGCGACCTGGCGCATGCGGTCAATTTCATGCTGCACCGGCTGGACGGCGATGTGCAGCAACTGGCGCAGTTCTCGGACGACCTCGCACATGAGCTGCGCTCGCCCATGAACAACCTGATGGGCAAGGCGCAGGTCACGCTGTCCAGGCCGCGCCCTTCGGAAGAGTACAAGCAGGCGCTGGAATCGTGCACCGAGGAACTGGAGCGCATGTCGCGCATGATCAGCCAGATGCTGTTTCTGGCCAGTGTCAGCCAGCCTGCCGCGCCGTTGCCGGTTGAGGTCATCGACCTGCGCGAAGAGGCCGATAAGGTCGCCGAGCTGTTTTCATCTTCGGCGGAAGAGCGCGACATCACCTTGCAGGTTCAGGGTAACGCGAAGGCAACAGGCGACCGGCTGATGATTCAGCGAGCGATTTCGAACCTGCTGTCCAACGCTATTCGCCACGGTCTGTCCGGCAGTGTCATTACCATCACCCTTGCCACGCATGCAGATGAAGTGTCACTGGCGGTGCGCAATGCGGGCGAGGGGATCGATGCCGAACATCTGCCGCGGCTGTTTGATCGCTTCTATCGGGTTCATGTCAGCCGCGCGCGACAGCAGGGCGGGACGGGGCTTGGGCTGGCGATTGTGCGTTCCATCATGAGCCTGCATGAAGGGCAGGTGACGGTCGAGAGCGAGCCCGGACACTTCACTACGTTCAGCCTGATCTTTCCTAAACTGGTGTAATGCGTCAGGTTGCTGGTCGTTCTTCAAGAACCTTTCGCTGCCCCCCGGCTCATAGCTTGTGAGCGGGTATTGCCCGGATGCTTCAGATGAAGCTGAACCTATAAGGATGGACGTACGACAGTTGCTTTCTGGTGCGTGCTGGTCGCGATCCTGCTGCCGATTATGTGTGCCGGTATCGCCAAGTTCGGCAGCGGCAAATTCGGCAGCGGACACAATCATGACCCGCGCGCCTTTCTCGACAAGCTGGAGGGTTTCCCGCGCCGTGCGCATGCTGCCCAGCTCAACAGCTATGAAGCGACACCGGCGTTTGCCGCAGCGGTCATCATCGCGCACATTGCCGGCAATGCGCAGCTGGTGACCATTGATGTGCTGGCGGTGCTGTTCATCACCAGTCGTCTGTTGTACATCATCTTCTATCTGGCTGACCTCGCCGCACTGCGTTCGATAGTCTGGCTGGTGGGCATGGGGCTCATCGTCGCGCTGTTCGGCGTGTCGGCTTTCCCGGCCGTATCCTGACAGCCAGGTTGCGGCGCTG
>NZ_LJQT01000357.1:13433-15835 GCF_001400515.1 Pseudomonas meliae
GATCCGCAGCGCCGCAACCTTGATCAATCGTCAGGCTGGACTTTCTCAAGGTCGGTCTGGGCTTCCTGCAACTCTTTGCGCGACTCGGCCAGCTTGTCCTTGCGCTTGTTGATCTTCTCCGGATCACCTTTGTCCATGGCCTTGTTCAAGTCGGTCTGGCGGCGGCTGACTTCCTGCTTGGCGTCCAGCACCTTTTGCTTTCTCTGCTTGATCAATGAGGTTTCGGTGCAGTTGGCATTGACCTCGGCGAGGGCCTTCTCAAGCCCGACCTGCTCGGCCTTGTTACCTTCGGTCTTGGCGTCCTGAATCTTGCTGCTGATTTCCTGGCTTTTGATCTGGCACTCGGAAGGTGCGGGTGCCTGCTCATCTGCCAGCAGCGTTGTAGCCAGTAGCGTGCAACTGGTGAAAAGGATCAGTGGTGATAAAAACTGCATATGAACTCCGTTTGAACACGGACCAAAAAATGGACGTCCGCTACTTAAAACCTGAAATACCCTGAGCCTGCAATTGATAGCTCAATGCCTGCACCTCTGGGGCTTGAAAAAAAGACCTCAGTTTCGCTGCCCGGCCAGGCCCTATGCCCGGCTCTGCTTGCCATTGCTCAACGCTACGCCCGGCCAGTTCCTGCCAATTGTCAGGAAGTGTTGCACTTCCTGTGGGCGGCAGTCCGATGGACTTGAGCCACGTCTGAAACGGCCGTTCACGCGCTGTTTGCAGGCTGTAGCGCTGCTGTGCTCTGCGAAGCCGGGAATGTTAGCAAGCTCAGCATGATTCAGGGTCATCCAATCGAGCAGGCTCTCTATTTGGCCGTTTTCAATAAGCTTGTCCCAGGTCCCCGGACCGACGCCGGACAGCGCAAGGCCTTTCTTGCCGCTGAGCCAGATCAGTCTGGCGCGGAACTGGCTTTCACAGCCTGGGGTGGCTTGCCAGCAGCTCAACTCATGAAAGTCGTCGGCTTGCGGAATGATCATTTCAACTCGTTCGGCTGCGCGGGATATCACGCCGTCGAGTCTCGGAATTGTCAGCCCGGCCAGGCTCACGGCTACCTGATCGCCAGGTCTTATATCCAGTGTTTGCCAGCGTTGCAGTGAGCCGGTGCTGATGCGGCTGACGGTACGGTCGTCGAGACGTACCGGGGTCAGCTCCAGCACAGGGGTAATCCTGCCGCTGCGACCGATATTGAAGCTGACCTTGCGCACCTCGGCCAGTGCCTGTGCGTAGGGATGTTTCCAGGCGGCGACCCAGTAAGGCGCACTGGCTTGCCAGCGTTGCATCGGTGGGCGCTGGCCCTGGCGCATGATCACGCCATCTGTCGCGAACGGCAGAGGATTGCGGTACCAATGCTCGCGCCATCTCGCAGCCTGAACATGATTTTCCAGTGAGTGCGTGTACGCCTCGCTGCCTTCAAAGCCCATGGCTTGCAGGCCTGCGAGTCGTTGAGCCATATCGGTAGGCCCGTTCGGCCAGTCCCAGACGAATAGCCCGATGGCATCAGCCTGCTGCGGGCTGATTGTCTGCCGGGCCAGCATGCCTGCCACCTTGCTGCGCGCGTTGACGCTGCCGGATGTTGCCTGAATATGATCGGTCAACCGCCAGTACAGCTCGCCTTGCAGGATCAGGGAGTCATGTTGGGGCAAACGCTGAGGAATGGCTTTTATCAGTCGTGCCTGCGAAGTCCAGTCCTGGCCCTTGCGCCCATCGCCGCGACTGATCGCCTGCACCAGCTGACCTTTTTCGTAAACGAGTGTGACTGCCACGCCATCGACCTTGGGTTGAATCCACAGGTCTTTGCGGCCCTTGAGCCAGTCCTTGACGCTGCTTTCGTCGGCCAGCTTGTTGACGCCCGTGTGCGGTACGGGATGAGGCAGCGGGCCAACTGCTGTCTTTAGCGGATCGGCCTCTGGTGTGGAAACGGCAAAGCACGAGCGCCACAGGTTCAGCTTCTGCCGCGCCTGATCGTAGAACTCGTCCGGAATGTGCGAAATGCCCTGGCGGTGGTAGCTGTCGTCCCACGCAGCCATCTGCTGTTGCAAGTTTGTGACCTCGCTGCGCGCCTTGGCTGCAGGCCAGTCAGGGCATTGACTGGCATGGCCGAGGCCGGGCAGAAGAAACAGAAGGGCACACGTCATCAGGCGAATGGTGGGCAACATCGAAGCATCCTTGCTTCAGGAATGGGCTCGATGAGGCTAGTCGCTGTCGTGTGGTGAAGGGGCAGGGCTTGGTTACCAGGTTTTGCGATTGCGCAGGGCGGCATGTCCACGCGGAGTGCTCAGTGACTGAACCGGCGTCTTCGTGAGCAAGCTCACACGTCCTTCAGGCAGAAGCGCAGAGCATCGGGCACGATAGTTGAGGTTATCGTTCCTCACGCTCCAGCGTGGGAACGCAGTTCTCGACGCTCTGCG
>NZ_LJQT01000059.1:0-2767 GCF_001400515.1 Pseudomonas meliae
CCCGGGGCGGTTCACTTTCCGTCCGAATAGATCAGGCCCTTTCCATAGCCCAGCTGGCCCAACACGTACCCCAGCAGTGCTTCGGTTTTGCCGGCACCGGTTGTACCGAACATCAGAATATGGCGGGTCATGTCATCCAGCGACAGCCACAGTTCACGCCCGGCGTCCCGACCGCGCAGGTACCCCATGTACAGGATGCCCGCTGCCTTGAGCATCACCGTGCGCATGGCCGTGACCGGCAAGAAACCCAGCAGCTTGCCCGTCACCTGGCGTTGCGTCGAAGGGTCGAGGCGGTCCATGTCTGAAGGCATGCGCATGGGCATCTGCCAGGGTTCGAGCAGCATGACAGGTGACCAAACCAGCAAGGCCGGCAGACTGAGCCACAGGCTGACCGGGTACAGGACGCCTCCCACCACAGACCCGGCAAGGCCCAGCGTCAGACTACCGGGGCCCATCAACCACTCAGCCAGTGCCGAGTGGTAAACCCGCCGGTTTAGACGCGTGCGCTCGACGGCGTAGTCATTGGGGCGCATTCGACACCTCCTGAACCTGGCGGGCAGGTTGCTCATCGAGGAAGGCTTTAAGCCTGATCGGGTCACGCAACAGCGTCTGCGGCACATAGCGCCCATCGTCGCTGATCACCCAAGGCGTGCCCGGTATGCGATACGCCTGATAGGCCGTCTGGTTGATCCCCAAGGCCTTTTCTGCCACATCGCACGTGCCTGCTGGTTGCGCCGCTTTCACTTCCACCCCTTCCGACGTCGGCTTTAACTGGGGTTTTCCAAGGTTTACACCCTCGGGGGCTGCATCAAACAGGCGATCCCACGCGGTTTTGCGCTGCTCAGGCGGCAAGCACAGCACGGGCGTAATGGCGGCGATCGACTTTTCCTTACCAATCACCGGCACAGGAAACACCACCACGTTGAAGGCGTCGGAGAGCGTGTTGAGGGACGACTCCAGACTCTGGCAGTTCGGACAGCCAGGGTCCGAAAAGACATACAGCGTGCGCGCGTGACCGCTGGAATAGTCAACGGTGAACAGCTTGCGCTCGGCAGCGTTGTGCAGCTTTTGAGGGAGTGTGGCCCGAACCTCCCTGGGCAATGTCCAGCCATCGTCAGGTGCCACGTCTGCAGCGGACTGGCGTGGCTCAGAAGCGATCGGCTCCGGCGCGCTGCGCTTGGCCAGGTCCGGCTTGGGGGGGCTCGTGACTGAGGGCGTGATGACCTGCGCCGCCGGCATTGCAACAGGCCATTCAAGCGCTCGGCCAAGCCATGAGGCACCGAGGCAAAGCACAACCAACAGCACGAACACGCCCATCAGACGCCGCTGGGTCTTGCGTCGTCCATGACGCAGCAAAGCCTGCGACAGTGCGGTCAGTAGCTCATGGGTTTCCTCACTGTCATGGGTTTCAAGAGAGAATTCAAAACCCTGAACATCGCGGCAGAGCACACCGTCATTGCTCAGATAAAACGAGTGCTGATGGCGAAGGTCCAGGGTGCAAATCGTGCGTGTCACGATGCCTTCTTCCTGATCTGCCTGATAGACAACCAGCTGATCGCCTTGGATGTCCACCGAAAACGGGGCGCGCAAAGATGCCGAGGCCATGGGGCTTCCTCTTTCTAAAGTAAAGAATTAATAGTGCTTTTTTGAATCAAATTTGATGTAGAGTTACATCAAAATTGAAGCAAGGAGTCATCATGAGAACGACTGTTACCATCGACGATGCGTTGTACCAACGTGCTCTGGAAGTCGCCGATCCGGCGATGGATAAGGCCGACCTGTTCCGTGAAGCCGTTCAGACGTTTGTGCGCATTCAAGCGGCTAAACGATTGATGGCTTTAGGGGCCACACTGCCAGCGATGGAAGACATCGCCCGCCGACACGAGAAGGCACTGTGAAAGGCGTCCTGGTAGACACCTCCGTTTGGGTTGAGCACTTTCGCAACAACAGTCCAGAACTGGTGAACTTGCTCAGCCAGGACCGGGTACTCATACACCCCATGGTGATCGGAGAACTGGCGTGTGGTACCCCACCTGATCGTTTGAACACCTTGACTGACCTTGGCGACCTACGAGGTGCACAACAACCCACGGTGAGTGAAGTCATCGCCTTTCTGAACACTCACAAGCTCTATGGCCTGGGCTGTGGGCTGGTGGATATGACGCTCCTGGCCTCCGCGTTATTGAGCGGCACAGCGCTTTGGACGTTAGACAAGCGCCTGGAGCGTTTGGCTAGCCGCATGGCCGTGTCATACCAGCCTCCTACTCACTAGGCTCATCAACCACAGGTGGCTGCGCGGCATACACCGCCGTCATGACAGGAAGGTCAGAGGCCTCCCGGCGTTTGGGCGTGATGACATGTCGCGCAAATACCAGACCGATGCTTTCCAACTCGGCCTGCAAGCCATCGATGGCCTGGGTCACCACCAACCCAGGACGTGGCAGCCCCAGCTTACTGGCATGGACTTCTGCCCGCGCCTGAGCCTGAACACCAGCGCCTTCCACAAACACCTTGGCCGTGTCGGCACTGTGCAAGGCATACCACAAAGTACGGTTAACCCCCTTGAGCCAGCGAAAGCGCGCCGGTGCCAAGCGCAGATCGCGGCCATACAAGGCCACCAGCGCGGTGCGCATCGATATATGGCTTTGCAGCCACTCACTGACGCCCGGTGCTTTTGCAACGCGATCAAACCCCGCGTCGGCCAAGCCGTACAGCGGCGTCAACGAGAAGGTCTTGCGCCGCAACAACCCCTTGATGCATAGGAATT
>NZ_LJQT01000171.1:0-1419 GCF_001400515.1 Pseudomonas meliae
TGTCTACACCCTCTTAGCGGTCCCCTCGTCAAGGAGGTCTTGCCATGACCACACCGCCCGCCTCACCGCGTATCGTCGCGCAACCGTCCAGGCCTCAACTGAGCGCCGGTCAGAAGAAATTCAACACGTTGATGGAAAAGCTCGAAGCCAGGCGCAAACTTTTGCAGCAGTGGCTCGTTATTTCAACAACCTGCGAAAAGCTCTGGGTCGAAGAGCTGGTCCCGATGATCAGCGAGCAGGCCGAGAACGAGATTAACAAGCTGCGCCTGCTCGACGTGGCCTTTGATCAGTTCCGCCTGAGCAAAAAAGACAGAGCCACGTTACTGGAGATCATCTGTGTCATGACCATGTCGCTCATGGGCGGCGAACACGATGAAGAACTGAAGCAGCTCTACTTCAAATACACCGGCAACGATTACGACGAGGATGAGCGCCTGCAAAACCAGTTTTTCAAATCCTCACTGGAAGAAGAGCTGGGCGTGGAACTGGGAGACGATGTCGACCTGAACTCCATAGATGATGTGACCCAGCACATTGAAGAGAAACTGCGCGAGCAGGCCGAACAGGCGCAAAGCACCCAAAAGCCGAAGAAGCCCACTGCCAGCGAAATTCGCCGTGAACAGGAAGAGGCAGAAGGCAGCCAGTCATTGCGCGAAATCTACCGCAAACTGGCCAGCGCACTGCACCCGGACCGCGAGCAGGATGCCGATGAGCGCGAGCGGAAAACGGCGCTCATGCAACGGGTCAACGAAGCGTACGAAAATGACAACCTGCTGGCGCTGCTGCAGATGCAAATGGAGATCGAGCAGATCGACCAGACGCATATCGATAACATCACCGACAAACGCCTGAAGCACTTCAACCGTATCCTGAGCGAACAACTCAGAGAGCTGGAAGACGAAATCCACGACCGCAAAATGCTGATCCGGGAACAATTCCTGATGGACCCCTATGAGGACATCAGGTCCAAGACGGTCAATGCAAAATGTGCGAAGCAGCTCAAGGCCATACGTGAACACCTCGACGACGCACAGGATGAACTGGACGCACTGACTGACCCGAAAAGCCTTAAAGCCTGGCTCAGGGATCAGCGCGACATGGCAGAGATGCTGGAGCGGGTAGAAGAATTCGATGATCTGGAGCTGCTGGACACCCTGCTCCGGTAAAAGCCCGAAAAACGTGCCTTGCGCGAGGGCAGCCAGCTAACCGGTTGATCGCACGCAATTATTTTTCACAACAACGCTTGACACATATGCGTTCTCCGAGAATAATGCGCGCCACTTGGCTACATAGCTCAGTTGGTTAGAGCATAGCATTCATAATGCTGGGGTCCGGGGTTCAAGTCCCTGTGTAGCCACCAAGTACCGAATGACAGATTTCAGCTGAAGCCTGTCATTCAACAAGAAGCCCGCCTCGTGC
>NZ_LJQT01000418.1:0-4034 GCF_001400515.1 Pseudomonas meliae
TTTTTCAGAGGATACCTAACAAGAAAGTGCGCCTGACGATTACGTATCCGGCGAGTACCGGGCGTAATTTCCACGAGATTCTGCGCGTTATCGACTCGCTGCAATTGACCGACAACTACAAGGTTGCCACGCCCGCCAACTGGGTGGACGGCGATGATGTAGTGATTGTGCCGTCGATCAAGGACGAAGCCGAGATCAAAGAACGCTTTCCCAAGGGCTACAAGGCCGTCACGCCTTATCTGCGCCTGACACCTCAGCCAAACCGCTAATTTTCGATCTACCAAGCGTGAGGTTATTTGGGCCGATTCATCGGCCCTTTTTTATTCCTCCCTCATAGCCGCCGACTGCGTCGCTCGATCAAGCGCGGACGCAGAGCGTCGCACGATAGTCGAGATCATCGTTCCTCACGCTCCAGCGTACGAATGCCGCGAGTAACGCTCCGCGTCACAGATCTTCTCCCCGCCGCCTGTTCAAGATCGGACGCAGAGCGTCGCACGATAGTTGAGATCATCGTTCCTCACGCTCCAGCGTGGGAATGCCTGTCGTGACGCTCCGCGTCGTGGATATACGCCACGCCGCATACTCAAGATCGGACGCAGAGGGTCCAGAACGGCATGCCGCCGTAGTACGGCGCACGATAGTTGAAAAATAGTGCTGCCCTTTATATTCATTTATAGAATAACTAAATGAATAAATAAGATTTATAGATATAAAAAGTGCTGTTAATGTCGTCCCTATTCCCGCCTTGTTCGTCTGTGACTGACTGAGCAGGCACTACCCAACAACCGCTAAAGGAGCGCATATGCGCACTGTCATTTTGCGTCGAGGCCTTGTCGCTCTGTTTGCTGCTGCGGTCGCGCTTGGCGCGGTCACCCAGGCCCAGGCGGAAGATCTGCGCATCGGTTATCAGAAATACGGCACGCTGGTGCTGCTCAAGGCCAAGGGTTCGCTGGAGAAGCTCCTGGCCGAGCAGGGCGTAAAGGTTCAGTGGACAGAATTTCCGGGCGGTCCGCAGTTGCTTGAAGGTCTGAACGTGGGCTCGATTGATTTCGGCGTGACCGGTGAAACGCCGCCGGTTTTCGCTCAGGCAGCAGGCGCGGATCTGCTGTACGTGGCTTACGAGCCGCCAGCGCCGACCAGTGAAGCCATCTTGGTACCCAAAGACTCGCCTATTACTTCGGTCAAAGACCTGAAGGGCAAGAAAGTCGTCCTCAATAAAGGCTCGAACGTCCATTACCTGCTGGTCAAGGCACTGGAAGATGCCGGCCTGAAATACACCGATATCCAGACCGTCTTCCTGCCTCCGGCCGATGCGCGTGCCGCTTTCGAGCGCGGCAGCGTGGATGCCTGGGTCATTTGGGACCCGTATCAGGCTGCAGCAGAAAAGCAATTGCAGGCGCGGACCTTGAAAGACGGCACCGGCATTGTCGACAACCACCAGTTCTATCTGGCGACCAAGCCTTACGCGCAAAAGAATCCGAAGGTGATTCAAGCCTTGATCGAAGAAGTTCGTGCAGTGGGCGAATGGTCCAAGGCTCACCCTGACGAAGTGACCAAACAGGTTGCGCCGTTGCTGGGGCTGCCCGCCGACATCACCCTGACCTCGGTAAAACGCCAAGGCTACGGTGCGCTGTTCATTACTCCGCCGGTTGTAGCGGCGCAGCAGAAAATTGCTGACACCTTCTACCAGCTCAAACTGATTCCGAAGCCGCTCAGCATTGCTGATGTGGTCTGGACACCCCCTGCTGCTGTTGCTCAAGCACAGTGATCGTCAGGCCCTTCGAGGAGACAACTCCATGAGCCTCAGTGCTTCGCAACGCATCATTCACCGACTGGCGCCCTGGGCACTTCCAGTCCTGTTGTTGGCCGTCTGGCAGCTGTCGGTCAGCGCCGGATGGCTATCCACACGCATTCTTCCTGCACCCAGCGCAGTCATTGAGGCGGGTATCAATCTGGTTGCGAGTGGCGAAATCTGGACGCATCTGGCGATCAGCGGCTGGCGCGCCGGGATCGGATTCGCCATTGGCGGTGGCATCGGTCTGGCGCTGGGCTTCATTACCGGCCTGAGCAAATGGGGCGAGCGCCTGCTGGACAGCTCAGTGCAGATGATCCGTAATGTGCCGCACCTGGCGCTGATTCCGCTGGTCATTCTGTGGTTCGGCATTGATGAGACAGCGAAGATATTTCTTGTCGCGCTGGGCACCCTGTTCCCGATTTATCTGAACACCTACCACGGCATCCGCAACATCGATCCGGCGCTGGTAGAAATGTCCCGCAGCTATGGCCTGTCAGGTTTCAGCCTGTTCCGGCATGTGATCCTGCCAGGTGCCATGCCTTCGATTCTGGTCGGTGTGCGCTTTGCGCTGGGCTTCATGTGGCTGACGCTGATTGTGGCAGAAACCATTTCTGCCAGCTCCGGCATCGGTTATCTGGCGATGAATGCACGGGAATTCCTGCAAACCGACATCGTGGTACTGGCCATTGTGTTGTACGCCGTCCTCGGCAAACTGGCCGATCTGGCGGCGCGAGGCCTTGAACGTGTGTGCCTGCGCTGGCACCCGGCCTATCAAGTGAGCAAAGGCGGTGCCGCATGACCAGTCTGAAACAGCAGCCTCCACATTTGCTGCGCGGTATTCCGCTGGCAGTACGCAACCTGAAAAAAGCGTTCGGTACTCGCGAAGTGCTCAAGGACATCGACCTGCATATTCCGGCCGGTCAGTTCGTCGCCATCGTCGGCCGTAGTGGCTGCGGTAAAAGTACCTTGCTGCGCCTGCTTGCCGGTCTCGACAAGCCAACCGAGGGTCAATTGCTTGCAGGTTCTGCACCACTGGACGACGCTCGCGAAGATACGCGTTTGATGTTCCAGGAGGCGCGGTTGCTGCCCTGGAAGAAGATCATCGACAACGTCGGCCTTGGCCTGAGCGGCGACTGGCGTGCGCAAGCACTCGAAGCGCTCGAGGCCGTCGGCCTTGCCGAACGCGCCAACGAGTGGCCAGCGGCATTGTCCGGTGGCCAGAAGCAGCGTGTTGCTCTGGCGCGTGCGCTGATTCACAAGCCGCGCCTGCTGTTACTCGACGAGCCGTTGGGCGCGCTGGACGCTTTGACCCGCATCGAAATGCAGCAACTGATTGAAAAACTGTGGGGCCAATACGGCTTCACGGTACTGCTGGTTACTCACGATGTCAGCGAGGCAGTCGCCATCGCCGACCGCGTGATCCTGATCGAAGAAGGCCAGATCGGCCTCGACCTTCTAGTCGACCTGCCACGGCCACGTGCTCGCGGCTCGCACCGCCTTGCTGCGCTGGAAGCCGAAGTGCTCAACCGAGTATTGGCCATCCCCGGCTCGCCACCTGACCCGGAACCGTTTTCGCCAATGCCCACGCAATTGCG
The DNA here is from genome assembly GCF_001400515.1 of Pseudomonas meliae. Classification (NCBI taxonomy): domain Bacteria; kingdom Pseudomonadati; phylum Pseudomonadota; class Gammaproteobacteria; order Pseudomonadales; family Pseudomonadaceae; genus Pseudomonas; species Pseudomonas meliae. The sequence goes on from NZ_LJQT01000418.1 coordinate 3,391, forward strand.
CTGGGCAAATTAACCCTGATCCCCAAAGGAAGACATGCCATGACTATCAAAGCCATCAACGTTCGCAACCAGTTCAAAGGCACCATCAAGGAAATCGTCCACGGCGACGTACTGTCGGAAATCGACGTACAGACCGCTTCCGGCGTTGTGACCTCGGTCATCACCACCCGCTCGGTAAAAGAGCTGGAACTGGTCGTCGGCAGCGAAGTAATTGCCTTCGTGAAGTCGACAGAAGTTTCCATCGCCAAGCTGTAAACAGTGGGTAAAAAACACCCCGGACGGTTCTGACCCTCCANNNNCGGGGGTTTTTACTTTTTTACCTGGCAGTTTTGCGAGGAAGGCAGTTTGAGCCCGGTTGGTGAGAGTAGGCTGAATGCGTATGCATAGGTTGGTGGAGATCCGGCTGGGTTCGGGATCCTTCGGGGCATCTTCCGATTAGGCCCGAGTTGATAATAGAGTTAGCAGTTTCAGCGAAAGCGCTCGCAACGATGGGTCGTTTAAAGGAGCCAGTGCTTTTAAAATTGAGAAGTACAACGCTCTGAGCGCCTGGGCGAGCAAACGAGCTAAAGAATATAGCGAACGTTTTACGCCTTATCCTGGAACGGTGAAGAATATCCGTGAATAGTGAGACTGTCAGAAATTTT
>NZ_LJQT01000227.1:0-656 GCF_001400515.1 Pseudomonas meliae
GCGGGCCTTCCGAGAGCGACCAGTTCAGTTTCACCGACGTTGCAGTTTTTTCGGTTGATCTGAGATCAGCAGGTACTGATGGTTTTTCCGGTACAGGTGTTTCGCCTCCGGTGAGATAACCGTAGCGGTTCACGAACTCCCAGTTGTACTCCTCGCCGCTTTTGTTCTTGCCGGCATCCCAGTTGACTGACCAGGTCATCAGCCCGCGAATCGGATTGCCGGCTTTTCTCAAGTCGTCCAATGCATCTATAGCATCCTGCGGGTTTACCACATAACCGGTAGCGGCTGCGTCGTTATTGGTGGGTAAGCCAATGGCCAGTCTATCGGCGGGAATTGTTGTGAAGCCACGTGTACCGTGGATCAGGCTATCAGTCAGGTAGTAGAGAAAATCTTTCTTGTGAGCATCGTTGTTTTGAGTGACCCACAGGCCGCTGCCATTATTGGCTTCATCGACCCATAAGCCATCGCCGCCCTGGTTGTAGTACTGTGGCGCAATAAAGTCATAGATGTCTTCCAGAGCGTTGATGTAGGCCAGGTAAGCGCCGCCGCTTCTCAACGATTCCAGGAACGTCACGACGTCTTTTAGAAACGGAAAGTACGTAGTGATTTCTTTCAATAAAGGAAGTTTTTTGCTGACTCTAAGAGGGTGTAGACAA
>NZ_LJQT01000462.1:0-710 GCF_001400515.1 Pseudomonas meliae
GGACCCGGAAGCTGCGAAGCGGGCTGGCCAGGCCATTGAACGGCAATTCTTGCTACTGGAAACAGCCCCCGACATTGGCCGACCATTCCCTGAAATGCCGGAGCTACGCGAGATGGTGATCGCCTTCGGAGATTCTGGCTATGTGGCTCTGTACCGCCAGGAAGCGGCCGCTGATACGGTCTATATCCTGGCATTTCGGCACCAGAAAGAGGCAGGCTACTGATGAGTATGAACGAATTCCGCCGACTGGCCGAGAAGATCGATCAGCATATGCAGCAGCTTGACGCACAAGGCGTCAGCGAGGCGTATGCCGTCATCAATCGCATGATGGGATACGTGCCCGACTTGAACAAAATCTGGGTCGGCACCAACGACCAGCAACTCATCGCACTATCCCGCGAGTTCCCTGGGTTCTACTGCTACGCCCGGCTCATGGAAGATGCCTTCGAAGCCGAACGCCAAAAGGCGTCGCGCCCCTATGACGGCATGCCCGAGTTCTCTGATAAGCACAAGCAAATAGGCGAGCAACTGCTGACCACGGCGGCCACGCTTGAGCGTACCTACCAGGCGTTTCATGCGCGCCGCCCTCAAGTCTTGCAGCCTCAGCGCGACGAACTGAGCCATCTGCATCGGCAATGGCTGTCCGACCTGGATGCTTTCAAAGATTCGCTGCGCAGGCAGGGTGCAGAACCCAAGGTTCTGGAATACGT
>NZ_LJQT01000040.1:0-2639 GCF_001400515.1 Pseudomonas meliae
TTGTCTACACCCTCTTAACGCATCTGCAGAAAAGGGAAAACCCTGCCTGCATGGATTACACATGATCATGTTGACGATCATTCCTCGCTCAGCGGCACCAGCCAATCGGCCGAATGTTGCGCAAGATGTTCGGTAAGCTGCGTCAAGAGCTGCCCGCCATTGCGCCAATAGTGCCAGTACAACGGCACATCGATGCAGCGCTCTGGCAGCAATTCAAGCAGGGTGCCGCTGCGCAATTGGTCGCGCACCTGCAACTCGGGCGCCAGGCCCCAGCCCATCCCGGCCTCGATCATACGTATGAAACCTTCGGACGACGGGCACAAATGATGCTCGAAGCCGTCCTGAACGCCAAGAAGTGCCAGATAACGATGCTGCAAAAGGTCGTCCGGCCCGTACACCAGTGCTGCCGATCTGGCCAGATTTGCCGGGCTCACGCCGTGCGGAAAATGGCGGGCGATGAATGAAGGACTGGCCAGCGCCCGATAGCGCATGGCCCCCAGCAACTGGCTGCGCGCCCCGGCCACCGGACGCTCGCTGCCACACAGGCAGGCCGCGACCTCGCCTGCACGCATGCGCTTGAGCCCTACGTCCTGATCTTCGACAACCAGATCCAGCAACAGCCGGTGTTGCGTGCAAAACGCGCCGATGGCCGGTGCCCACCAGGTCGCCAGACTGTCGGCATTCAAGGCGATTCGCAGACGCTCGGGCATGCCCTCTTCATCCAGCGCCGGCACCTGACTCTGCAAGTCGCGCTCCAGCAAACGGACCTGCTGTACATGATTGAGCAGGCGGCGTCCGATGTCGGTCGGGCTCGGTGGCGTCGCGCGCACCAGCACCGGCAGACCAATGCGTGCCTCCAGCAATTTGATGCGCTGCGAAACCGCAGATTGAGACAGCCCCAGCACCTGAGCGGCACGCTCGAAACCGGCTTGCTCGATCACAGCCGCCAATGCAGATAACAATTTGTAGTCGAACATCAGTTTTCCTAATGAGCGATGATTATTATTTGTTTTCCTTATAGCGCTCACCCTCTGAGAATGGCTACCTGAATCTGCTCAATGGAACATCCTCATGTGGCAAAGCTACCTCAATGGGCTGCTGATCGCGGCAGGCCTGATCATGGCTATCGGTACTCAAAATGCTTTTGTGCTGGCTCAGGGCCTGCGTCGTGAACATCACGTGCCCGTGGCGTTGCTGTGCATTGTGTGCGACGCCATTCTGGTGGCGGCAGGCGTCTTCGGACTGGCCAATGTGCTCGCACAAAACCCGACATTGCTGGCGGTAGCGCGCTGGGGCGGCGTGATATTCCTGAGCTGGTATGGCCTGCAGGCATTACGCCGCGCCTGCTCACGGCAGAGCCTGGAACACAGCGCAGCGGTTGGCAGAAAATCACTGCGCACCGTGTTGCTTAGTGCGCTGGCCGTTACCTTGCTGAACCCGCACGTGTATCTGGACACCGTACTGCTGATTGGCTCGCTCGGGGCACAACAGGACGTGCCGGGGGCGTACGTGGCCGGTGCTGCCAGCGCCTCGCTGCTGTGGTTCTCAAGCCTGGCACTTGGTGCGGCATGGCTCGCGCCCTGGCTGGCCCGCCCCGCCACATGGCGCATGCTGGACGTGATGATCGCCGTGATGATGTTCAGCGTGGCCTTTCAGTTGATCCGCTCAGCCTGACGGGTTTCATGACCTCCAGGTCAAACGCGTTGGAACCTCTATCCCACACAGTTGTTGCGTGGTTAAGCCGCAGACCCGGTGCTATGATCCGGGGCCTGCGCCGCAAAAGAGTAAAACTCCCGGTGCATGCTGTATCTGGCCGCCCGTGATCGGCCGTGCGATTACCGCAATTGACCTGAAAGGAGATAAACCATGGCTTTTGAATTGCCGCCACTGCCCTACGCCAAAGACGCTCTGGTGCCGCACATTTCTGCGGAGACTCTGGAATATCACCACGACAAGCACCACAACACCTACGTCGTGAACCTGAACAACCTGGTGCCAGGCACCGAGTTCGAAGGCAAGACCCTGGAAGAAATCATCAAGACCTCCTCGGGCGGTATCTTCAACAACGCCGCTCAGGTCTGGAACCACACGTTCTACTGGGAATGCCTGGCCCCTAACGCTGGCGGCGAGCCTACCGGCGCTCTGGCCGAAGCCATCAACAAGGCGTTCGGTTCCTTCGACAAGTTCAAGGAAGAGTTCAGCAAGACTTCCATCGGCACATTCGGCTCCGGCTGGGGCTGGCTGGTGAAGAAGGCTGACGGCTCTCTGGCTCTGGCCAGCACCATCGGTGCCGGCAACCCGCTGACCAGCGGCGACACCCCGCTGCTGACCTGCGATGTGTGGGAACACGCCTACTACATCGACTACCGCAACCTGCGTCCTAAGTACGTAGAAGCGTTTTGGAACCTGGTGAACTGGGACTTCGTGGCCAAGCAATTCGAAGCCTGATTCCAGCCTCATCGAAAAACCCGGCTGNNNTGCCGGGTTTTTTATGCTCCAGGTTTACACCTGTAGTCTTTCCAGATTCGTGTTTAATAAACGGCGTCAGACTTCGACCTTTCAGTCAGGTGAACAGCAAATGTTTTTTCGCCTGCCGCTGTTACTTTGTGTATTGTCAGAAACGCTAGGAGGGTGTAGAC
>NZ_LJQT01000254.1:0-864 GCF_001400515.1 Pseudomonas meliae
CCCGCATTGGACGAACTGCTTGGCCAAGTTCGAGCTGGGGACGTGTTAGTGATCTGGAAACTCGACCGGATGGGACGCTCACTCAAGCATTTGGTAGAGCTGGTGGGCAATTTGATTGAGCGCAAGGTCGGCCTGTTGAGCCTGAATGACCCCATCGATACCACCAGTGCACAAGGCCGGCTGGTATTTAATCTGTTTGCATCGTTGGCCGAGTTTGAGCGCGAACTGATTCGGGAACGCACCCAGGCAGGACTGTCGGCCGCGCGAGCACGCGGACGGATGGGCGGACGGTCGAAGGGGCTGACGCCACGAGCGCAGGCGACGGCGATGGTTGCCGAAACGCTGTATCGTGAACGTAAGTTGTCGGTTGCCGCTATCGCGCAGAAGCTGCACGTCTCCAAGAGCACGCTATACAGCTACCTTCGGCATCGCGGCGTAGCGATCAGCGCCTACGAGAAGTCGGCGCGAAAGGCATCCGGCGTGCGGGACAATGGCAACACCGGTATCAGCACGACCAAGGTCGCCACCCTCCTGCTGACCCTGCGGATTGAGAACAACAGTAAATTTGTGCGCGGTAAGAAACGCACGATAGAGCACATTGAACACTTCTATCTCGATGAGTACGACGCTCAGCGGCGATCGAACGGCGAGTACGAACTGAAGGTGCCTTACGACAGCGATGCAGAGTTGGACGACACGGTGAACGAGTTGCTGAGCGACATCGCCAGTGGCGCGGACGACCGCCACTGCTTCTCCGAAAGCGAAGTGCACATGGAGGGTACTGACCGGTACTGGTGACGTAGGGGCTTAACTGACTTCCCTGTTCCATTGCTCCCCAGACCCCTTTACGCAGTCTACTGGTGC
>NZ_LJQT01000044.1:0-357 GCF_001400515.1 Pseudomonas meliae
TTGTTCAGCGTCTCCCTAGGTCAAAGTGCCACTAAATCTGAAAGCCTTAGTTACAGGGGCTTACAGCCATATGTATACCGTACTGAGCTACCCGCTATACCGTACGATCATCGGTGCTATCCCGTGCTGAGATGATTGCTATGGATAAAGGCTTGACAGGAAGTCCCACCGAGGATAAAAAAGATGCAGATGGTTGCTAAAATGAGGGGGAAAACACCATGAGGGTAGTCGATTTTGAAGTCGATATTTTGAGATTGAGGCATGAAGGACTGTCATATGACGCTATAGCGCTATGGATCGCTACGCATAAAAAGACGGTTGTCTCTGTTGGCGCTATTAGGGAAGGCCTGAAAAAGC
>NZ_LJQT01000044.1:389-605 GCF_001400515.1 Pseudomonas meliae
TTTTTCAGAGGATACTTAGGGGGGTTATTAAGAAAGCTGAGCTTAAAAACGCCGCAGAAAAATAAATTCCTGCCCTACACCGTGGAAAGTAGAAGGGCAGGAATACCAACAAAGCAGTATGAGGACAAAGCAATGATGGCATCGCAGAGTGTACAGGTTGAGGCGTGTCCTTTGAAAGGGGGGGCTCATGACTAAGCCCCTTGATGCATAGGAATT
>NZ_LJQT01000243.1:0-4269 GCF_001400515.1 Pseudomonas meliae
TTGTCTACACCCTCTTAGATGCCTTTTAGAACACGGCTAGTTGAAGCTAGTTGAAGTGAGCCAAGAATAACGATCTGATGTTACATAAATACTGGGTCATCACAAACAGTGATTATCGTTGGCGGTGCGAAAGGCAGGGCAGGCGGGCATATCGAGCCGGGGCGACGTCCTGTCACCTGACGCGGTTGCTCGGCAAGCGTCTATTTGCCGAGCATGAAGCGGGTTACAAGGCGTGTCAGCCGTCCATAAGGTGCCGAGACCTTGTCAGACATGTTGAAGCGACTCAACTTGAGAACACCGCGTGCATGGGACAGACGAACGAAGCCCTCATAGCCGTGATAGGCCCCAGTGCCACTTTGCCCGACGCCGCCGAACGGCAGATCATCCTGAGTCGCGTGCAGCATGGTGCCATTAATGGTCACACCACCGGATTGTGTCCGGTTCAGCACCTGATTCACGGACGTCTGGTCGTTGGAAAAACAGTAAAGGGCCAGAGGCGCGGGGCGATCATTGATGAAGGCTATGGCTTCATCCAGGGAGTCATAGGCAAGTATCGGCAGCAGCGGACCAAAAATCTCTTCCTGCATCAGGTCCGCATCGAGCGGTACATCCGTGAGCGCCATGGGCGCAATTTTACGTTCGAGGGTCGACACCGACGCACCGTGTTGCCATGCTTTCGCCCCTTTTGAGAGGGCCTGATTGGCCATGCTCACGAGGCGGTCGTGGTGGCGCTGAGAGATGATCGAGGTGTAGTCCGGGTTACCTTCGAGTGTCGGATAAAGTTTTTTCGCAGCGGCCAGCCACTCGCCGGCAAAACTGTTTACATGTTCGCGCGGGACCAGTATGTAGTCGGGTGCCACGACGCAGGTCTGCCCAGCGTTGAACAGTTTGCCGATAGCAAGCATCCGTGCCGCTTTTTTAATCGAATAGTCGGCGCAGATCACTACCGGTGATTTGCCGCCCAGCTCCAGTGTCACCGGCGTCAGGTTACGCGCAGCCGCCGCCATGACATGGCGACCTACATAGGTCGACCCGGTGAACACCAAGTGGTCAAAAGGCAGTTCACTGAACTGGCTTGCCAGCAGGGCATCTCCCGTGACCACTGTGACCTGCTCGGCAGAGAATGTTTCACCCAGCAATTGCCGGAGCAGCTCAGAGGTTCTGGGGGTCAATTCCGAAGGTTTGATCATCACCCGGTTGCCCGCTGCCAGTGCCTCTATCAAGGGCACCAGCGTCAGCGTCAGCGGATAGTTCCAGGGCGCGAGAATACCGACTACGCCCAGCGGCTGATAAATGACCCTGGCAGTCGCGGGCTTGAAAACAATACCCACCTTGCGTCGGGAGGGCCGCATCCACGCCTTGAGATGCGAGCGGATATGCTTGATGCCATTGATGACAGGCATCAGCTCGCCGAGCCTGGTTTCAGCGAACGAGCGGTTGCCGAAATCTGCGCTGACCGCTTCGAGCAACCTGTCCTGATTGTCGCTGACCACTCGCAGAATGGCGTTGAGGTCGGCGATTCGTTGAGCGTAAGAGGGCACCCCTTGAGAGCGAGCTGCAGCTTTCTGCGCCTCAAACAGCTCGGTTAGGCCCGGAGCGGGAGACGGCGTAGTGGGCGTGATCCTTGCGGGCTGATTCATGAAGCTGCTCCTGTGGCTGCGTGTTTTTATAAGATAGATGCAGTGTTGCGATTACGTTCTGGCTCACGTAACCGTACAGAACCATCGCCAACCGATGAAGGGGCGATCCGGCCGGTTCAAGTGGCCGAAACGGTCAACCTATTTTCGCGTATTCATTTGTCAGGTGCAGGTTCGGGATCAAGGCGATCCAGATGGCTGACGATCATTGCCGCTACCATGGCGCAGGTCCTCGCCGGGTCCAGGGGCTCATCGAACAGCAATTCGATGGTGGCGTGAATCATCTCGACCGCCACACGGGCAACCATTGCTATTTGCTTGGGGTCAGCCTCGGGAATAGCGCTGGCGATGATCGTGGCCTGGGCTTTGGACACCCTGCGGTGAGAGTCGAGCCGCACATGCTCCAGCGCAGGAACCGCCCTTAAAGCCTTCAGCGTCCACACGCCGCCCAGCGTGGCTTCGGTAACCCGGTAAGTATCCAGAATCAGTTCGGCAAGCGCCTGCTCCAGAGCCTGCGGCGTACCTGCGATCAGCTCGGGGGTGATCCAGTGATCAATCCGCTCGTTCTGTTTCTCCAGCAAACGTTCGCCAAGAACCGTCAACAGCGCGTACTTATTGGGGAAATAGCGGTACAGCGCTGGCGGTGTAAGGCCAGCCCGTTCGCACACCAGATTGGTCGACAAGCGCTCTATACCGACCTCGCACAAGGTGTTTGCGGTGGCGACCAGAATACGTTCGTAGGTTTCAGTAGCGCGTTGCTGCGCAGGCAGCTTCTTGCGCTCGGCGGTTTTGCCTGCGACCTGCGCAGGAAAGGGTTCAGTTTTCAGCCTGGCCATAAGTACCTGTCAAAAAAGAGTGGGGCGTCAGCAGGACGGTCGAAAAAAACAGTTGCTCCACGATAAAATGATAGCTATAACTATCGTGTAACGATGACTATCATAACTGAAGCGTCGTTAGTGTTACGGTCTGTTAAAACAAAAAATAAAAAAAGGTGACGCTATGAACGCACGGCAATGGCTTTTCCTCTCTTCTGTTCTGATGTGCTCCACCGGTATTCATGCTGCTGCGGGACCGCTGGAGGCAAAGGGCCTTTGGTTGACGGCGGAAAAAGACGCCGTGGTCAAGCTTGACGACTGCGCAGACAAGGTAGGCGCCATCTGCGGGCAGGTTGTCTGGGTCAAGGATGTTGCCTCGACGTCGAGTGACTGCGGTGTACAGATTCTACAGCTGACCCGCTATGACCAGGATGCCTGGCGCGATGGCTGGGTGTACGACCCCCGTGATCAGAAAAAATATAAGGGCGCTGTCCGGGTCAAGGACGGACGCCTCAATGTAAGGGCTTTTGTCGGCACCGAAGTTCTCGGCAAGACAGAGCAATTCGAGCGTATCGCAACACTGCCTCCTGCCCCGGTTTGCAAATTGTAAATCCGGCCCTTCAGCGTGGGAGAGAATCATGCGCACTTATACAACTCGCTATGTAATGGCTGCAGCATTGTGCTCCGCAGCAGGCAGCACCCTGGCTATCGCCGATGAAATGTCGAGCTATGCGGTGGATATCACCGCCAAGGCCAGCTCGGACATTCGCACCCGCGGCATTTCCGATTCCCTGAATCGCCCAGGGGCCAGAGTAACCATTCAGGTCGCTCATGAAACAGGCCTGGTGGCGCTTGCCGAATTTTCTACGGTCAGCAAGAAGCAGTTCCTCGACGGTGATGGTCTGGGAGTGCTGCTCGCAGGGGGTTATCGCTTTGGCGATCCCGATGCCTGGCACTATGGTGTAGGGCTGGCGGCGGAGATGTTTCCGGGGGCTCAGTTCAAAGCGCCCAATCGCTTCGACTTCGAGACCTTCACGCCGGGCGATGAGCATACGACCAATTACAACAGTCAGTTCGCCGTGCTGGAAATCGGTTATGGCGCACTTGAAGGCCGAATTGCCAGGGTGCTGTCGAAGAACTACCGGGGTGCCAACAGCGGTGGCGTGTGCGGGGCGCAATTGCAGTTCCGTGAAGACCCGACCAAAGGCCTGGAATGCTACGCCAAGGGTGACCAGAACTCCCGAGGCAGCATGTTGTATGACCTGGATTATAAATACGCGCTGGGCATCAATACCAACCTCAAACTGCACGCCGGTTATCAGCAGATCGCCAACTTCTCGGAAGCGAACTTCGCTGACTACGGCGTAGGTCTGGTCCATCACTGGTGGGGCTTTGACTGGGGACTCGACTGGGTGACGACCAAGACCCGGGCGCGTGAGCTGTATATGGCCGAAGACGACGGACATGTGCGAACCACGGATGGCAATCGCTGGGTGGCGTCGATTTCCCGCACATTCTGAGTAGACCTTTATGACTTCGCTTTTCATTTCCCGGACGCCTGAGGCGGTTACCGGCCTGGAGCAACTCGTCCTCGCGATTGACTTGGGAACGTCCGGCTGCAAGTGCGCACTGGTCTCCATGGAGGGAGACATCCGTGCCTGGGCGTTTCACGGTGTGCCGTTGCATGTCAGTGGCTTGAGTGCAGAACAGGAGCCGGAGGACTGGTGGAATGCTTTCATGCTTGGCGCCCACGAGTTACTGGGAGCCGACCCGCTCAGACGTCGTCAGGTCGTGGCCATCTGAACCGCCCCGGGTTT
>NZ_LJQT01000399.1:0-11402 GCF_001400515.1 Pseudomonas meliae
GAGCGTCGCACGATAGTGGATCGTGCGCTCAGCGCACCTGCCAGCCGCCGCCCAGTGCCTTGTACAGCGCGATGCTCGCCTGCAAGCGTGCCAGCCGTAACTGCACGCTCACGTCCTGCGCCTGATACAGCGTGCGTTGGGTTTCCAGTACCGTCAGTAAGTTCTCGGCACCTTCTTCATAGCGGCTCTGGGCGATGTTGAAGGCGGTTTGCGCCTGTTTGAGTTCTTCTTCGTGCCAGTAGCGTTGCTGGTCCAGGCCTTGAATGCTGTTCAGGGCTTTTTCGACGTCGGCGAAGCTGTTGATGATCGCTCCGCGATAGGTTTCCAGCAGCTCTTCCTGACGAGCTGTGGCCCTGTCGCGCTCGGCAGCCAGACGGCCATTATTGAAGATCGGCCCGACCAGACCGGCAGCCAGGCTGCTGAACGGTGCGCGCAACCAGTCTTCGGCGCGGGTGGCTTCGGTGCCGAGCCTGGCGCTCAGGGTCAGCTTTGGCAGCATGGCAGCGCGCGGCACCGTGACATTGGCTTGCGCCGCGGCCAGTTCAGCTTCGGCTTTGGCCAGATCCGGGCGGCGGGTCAGCAGTTCGCTGGGCAGACCGGGGCCGATGTCCGGCCAGTTCAGGGTGGCGAATGCCTGATCACCGAGGTTCAGATTCTGTACCGGCTGGCCGAGCAACGCTGCCAGGCTGATCAACTGCTCGTTGGCCAGTTGCTGAACGCGTGGCAGTTCGCGCTGCTGGGTCGCGACCAGGTTTTTCTGCTGTGCCAGTTCCAGTGCAGTGGCCGAACCCGAGTCGTAACGGGTCTGCACCAGCCTCAAAACGATTTGCGCGTTGGCCAGGTTCAGCTCGGCAATCCGGCCTTGCTCGCGCGCTGCGAGGGTTTGCGCATAGCGGTCAGCGACGTTGCCGAGCAGGGTCAGTTCCACTGTCGCCTGATCGAATTCGCTGGCCCGCAGGCTTTGTAGCGCACTGTCGCGTCCGGCGGCGATACCGCCCCAGAAATCCACTTCATAGCTGGCGGTCAGGTCGCTGGTGAAGTTGTTGGTGTTGTTGTCGTCGGAAGGGTTGGCCTTGCGGTCGCTGTTGCGCACGAACTTGTTGCGTTCGCCGCGCAGGTCAAAGGCCAGCTCCGGGAGCAAAGGTGCGCCGCCAATGATGGCGCTGGCCTGCGCCTGACGCACACGCGCCATTGCTGCAGCGACTTCGTGGCTGTCGCGACTGGCCTGTTCGATCAGGCGATTCAATTGCGGGCTGCCGAACTGCTGCCACCAGCGGGCGTCGCTGCGCTGGGCGGCAGCGCTCTGGGCAAACGCCCAGCGTGCAGGTGGCTGAATGCCGCTGCCCAGGCGCGGAGCCGGGGTATTGCAGGCGGTCAGTAACAGGCAGACGGTCAAAAGGGAAAGGCTCGGCTTCATTGATTGTTCATTCACTGGTAAGGGCGGCAACCGGGTCGAGCCGGGCAGCTTTGCGGGCAGGCATGAAGCCGAAGATCACGCCGGTGACCAGTGCGCAGGCAAACGCTCCGGCCACTGCCGGCACGGTGAACGCAACCGCCACCTTGCTCAGCAACAAGGCTGCGCCCATGCCCAGCGCCAGCACGATACCGGCCAGCCCGCCGACCACGGAAAGCATCACCGCTTCGGTGAGGAACTGCCGCAGGATGTCGCTCTGCCGCGCGCCGGTGGCCATACGGATGCCGATTTCACGGGTGCGCTCACGCACAGTCATGAGCATGATGTTCATCACGCCGATGCCGCCGACCAGCAACGAGATCGCCGCAATCGAGCCGAGCATCAGCGACAGGGTGTTCTGGGTGCGTGCTTCAGCCTGGATCATCGCGGCGTTGTTGGTCAGCTCGTAATCCTGCTTGCCGTTATGCAGGCGTTGCAGCAGGTTGCGTATTGCTTCTTCGGCGTGTTTGACGTTGTTGGCATCGCGTGTAGCGATGGTGATGTACTCGGGGTCCTGCGAGCCAAACAGACGGATGCTGGCCGCCGAGTAGGGAATGGCGATGCGGTTGTCGCTGTCCAGGTCACCGGAAGTGGCGCCTTTTTCCTCAAGCACGCCGACCACCTGAAACGGCACGTTTTCAATCAGGATGTACTGGCCAATAGGGTCGGTATGCTCGCCGAACAGTTTCTGGCGAACTTTGTAACCAATCACTGCCACGGCGGCAGCACTTTGCTCATCCGCTTCGCTGAAATAACTGCCTTCCACTACCGGCCAGTTGAAGATCGCCGGAAAGTGCGTGTCGTTGCCGCCGACATAACTGGAATGATCGACGTTGCCGTAGCGCACGCCGGCCTGTCCGCCGTTGACCGGCATGATCATTTTTACCTCGGGCAGATCGCCCAGCGCCGCGACCTCTTCAAGGGTGATGATGCCCTTGGACGCACGCGGGTTGGGGGCCTTGCCGTTGAGGTAAATGATGTTGGAGCCGAACGAGGACATCTGTGCCATGACCTGGCGCTTGCTGCCTTCACCGACCGCCAGCATGACCACCACGGATGCAACGCCGATGACGATACCCAGCAGCGTCAGCGCGGTACGAAAGCGGTTGATCCACATCACCCGCCACGCGGCCTGAACCGCGTCGAGCAGTTCGCCTTTCCACGCCCCGCGACTGCCGCTGCCTTCACTCAGACGCTTGCGCAGGTCGACGGCCTGTAGCGCAGCGGGGTTGGCTGAACGTGGCGCAGACAGATCGCATGCGGTGTCGCTGACCACCAGGCCGTCGCTGATCTCGATGACCCGTTTGGCGCGGGCTGCGACTTCCCGGTCATGGGTGATCAGGATCACCACATGGCCCTGGCTGGCCAGTTCGTCCAGCAGCGCCATGACCTCGGCACCGCTGTGGCTGTCCAGCGCACCTGTGGGTTCGTCGGCGAGGATGATATGCCCGCCATTCATCAAGGCGCGGGCAATGGAGACCCGTTGCTGCTGACCGCCAGACAGCTGGTGTGGCCGGTTGCCGGTGCGCGACCCCAGGCCCAGCCGGTCGAGCAGTGCGGCAGCCCGGGCGTGGCGCTCTGCGGCGGGTGTGCCAGCGTAGATGGCCGGCATTTCAACGTTTTCCTGTGCCGAGCCGGAAGGGATCAGGTGGTAGCCCTGAAACACAAAACCGAATGCCTCGCGGCGCAGCCAGGCGAGTTCGTCGCTGCCCAACTCGGCGACGTTTTCCCCGGCGAACAGGTATTCACCCGAGGTCGGGCGATCGAGGCAGCCGAGGATGTTCATCAGTGTCGACTTGCCGGAACCGGAGGCGCCGACAATCGCTACGAATTCCCCGGCATGGATCGATAAATCGATGCCACGCAGAACGTTGACCAGCGGGCTGTCGCCACCGCCGTAGGATTTGCGGATGGCGCGCAGGTCGATCAGCGGCGTTTGCATTCAGCCCCCGCTGCCGACAGAAGCCGGCACCAGCAGGCTATCACCTTCATTCAGGCCGTCGAGCACCTGCACGCGCAGGCGGTCGCTGATGCCGGTGCGTACCTGACGGTTTTGCACTTCGCCATTGGCGGACAGCACCTGCGCGATCTGCACATCGGCCTGAGGACCGTTCTGCAAGGCTGCGAGCGGGGCGGTCAGGGTGTTCTGCGCGCTGCCGGCGACGAAGAATATCTGTGTGGTCATTTCTGCCATCAGTGCCTGGTCGCTGTTATCAACGTCCAGCAGCACGGTGTACAGCACAACCCGACCGCCGCCGCTCTTGCGCGCACTGCTCGGACTGCCGCCGCCCTGATTGGCTTGATCAAGCGGTCTGGGCGGCACCGGCAGGATTTGCCGCACCGTGCTGCTCCAGCGCCGATTGCCACCGCTGAGAGTGGTGAAGTAGGCCGTCATGCCGGGTTTGACATGGCCAATATCGGCTTCCGAGACTTCGGCCCAGACGGTCATGGGCGACAAGCGGGCGATGCGCAGAATCAGCGGCGTCTGCTGTTGCGCGTTCAGGGTCTGACCTTCTCGCGCATCCAGTGCGACCACCGTGCCGCTCATGGGGGCGTAGATGCGCGTGTAGCCCAGCGCCGCCTCGTCACTGCGCAGCGCCGCCTGAGCTTCCAGGATCTGTGCCTTGAACATGTCGACCCGTGCCTGGGTGGCACGAAATTCCGATTCCGCAGCCTGCACGTCTTCGGCACGCGTGGCACCGCCCGCCGCAAGGCGTTTCTGACGTTGTTGCTTCTGTTCGGCCAGCTCGTGCAGCGCCCGCTGTTCCTGAAGCTGGGCCTTGAGGTTTTCGATGGCGTAACGCGCGGCGTCCAGCCTGGCTTTTTGTGTCGACGGATCGATTTCGACCAGCAAGTCGCCTTCCTTGACCTGATCGCCGACCTGCGCGTGGATTTTCATGATCTGCCCGGTGGCCTGCGAGCCAACGTCCACATAGCTGCGCGGCTGCAAGGTGCCCAGTGCGGTCACGCTGTTTTCGATGTTGCTGCGGGTCACCGTCACGGTCGCTGCATGACCTTTGCTGTCGGGCATGATCTGCCAGGCACACACGGCGATGACCGGGAACAGGCACAGCGCCACGAGAAGGGCGCGTCGAGGAGGGCGAGAGCGTTTCATGCAGGTTCCTGGGGTGGGAAAAATCAACCGATCGACGGACGCCGGCTGCAGAGCGGGCCTTTATATAGAACTGCCCTTTAAACGAGGGATGAGGACGGGAATTTAGCGTCGGCTGCGGGTTGTATTGCGCGAGTAAATTTTGCGTCTGCGCTTCGTTTAAGGGGAGCGGCTAATTCGGGTCGTCTTGTCGAGTTGGAGTCAGCGTGATTATTTCCAGACCCCTGTGCGGTTTTGTGTTTGCAGGTCTTTCTTTCGCGGTGATATTGCCTGCCCAGGCCCTGGTTGCCGCTGATCATCAGGCTGCCCGTGCCGAAATCCGGCGTACCGGTTTTGGCGTGCCGCATATCGTCGCCGCCAATGAGCGCGGTCTGGGTTACGGCATCGGTTATGCGTATGCGCAGGACAACCTGTGCCTGCTGGCCACCGAAGTTGTGACCGTCAACGGCGAGCGATCACGCTATTTCGGGCCGGACAAGGCGACCCTTGAGCAACGCAGCAACATGGCCAGCGACCTGCTGTTCAAGTGGCTCAACACGCCTGAGGCACTGGCTGATTTCTGGAAAGCCCAGCCGCCCGAGATTCGCCAGTTGATGCAGGGCTATGTCGCCGGCTACAACCGCTCGCTGGGTGAGCAGAAGGCCAAGGGTCTGCCGCAGCCTTGCGCAGCCGATTGGGTTCGACCGATCAGTACCGATGATTTGCTGCGCCTGACTCGCCGCTTGCTGGTCGAGGGCGGCGTAGGGCAGTTCACTGAGGCACTGGCGGGAGCCAAACCGCCTTCTGCGCAAAAGCCATTGCAGGTTGATAGCCAGCAGGTTCAGGCGCTGCAATTGGCCGCTGCGCGCAACCAGCGCTTTGCCCTGGAGCGTGGCAGCAATGCCGTGGCAGTAGGGCACGAGCTGTCCGCCAATGGGCGTGGCATGCTGTTGGCCAACCCGCACTTTCCATGGGGCGGCGGCATGCGCTTCTATCAAATGCACCTGACCATTCCTGGCAAGCTTGACGTGATGGGTGCCGCATTGCCGGGCCTGCCGCTGATCAATATCGGTTTCAACCGGCATCTGGCCTGGACCCATACCGTCGACACGTCGAAACACTTCACCTTGCATCGCTTGCAGCTCGACCCGAAAGACTCGACCCGTTACCTGCTGGATGGAAAATCCATCGCTATGGGCCAGCAGCAAGTCAGCGTCGAGATGAAGCAGCCGGACGGTAGCCTCAAGGCTGTGCCGCGCATCATTTATTCCTCGAAGTTCGGCCCGGTGGTGCAGTGGCCGGGCAGGCTGGACTGGGATGACAAGTTCGCCTTCAGCCTGCGTGACGCCAACCTGGAAAACGACCGTGTGTTACAGCAGTGGTATTCGATGGACAAGGCTGACAGCCTCAAGGCGTTTCAGGATTTGGTGCACAAGATTCAGGGCATTCCGTGGGTCAATACCCTGGCGGTCGATGCCAGGGGGCAGGCGCTGTACATGAACCTCTCGGTAGTACCGAACGTGGACGCCGCCAAGCTCGCCAAGTGCAGTGACCCGCGTATCGGCACCGAGCTGATCGTGCTCGACGGCTCGCGCAGTGAATGTAACTGGGACATATCCGCGGAGGCGGCTCAGGCGGGTATTTATCCGTCCTCACGCCAGCCGCAACTGTTGCGTAGCGACTTTGTGCAGCATTCCAATGACTCTGCCTGGATGGTCAATCCCGCGGCACCACTGAAGGGATTTTCGCCGTTGATCAGCCAGGACGGTCAGCCACTCGGTCAGCGTGCGCGCTTTGCGCTGGATCGGCTGGGCAGCCTGCAACAGGCTGGCAAGGTCAGCGCCGAGAATCTGCAAGCGATGGTCATGGACAACGAGGTGTATCAGGCCGGGCAAGTGCTGCCGGATCTGTTGAAGTTCTGTGCTTCGGAGCTGGGTGATGATGTAGCGCGTCTGACGCCGTTGTGCGCCGCCTTGAAAGCCTGGGACGGACGCGCTGATCTGAACAGTGGCATCGGGTTCGTGTACTTCCAGCGGATCATGACATCCATGCAAGGCGTTGCCTCGCGCTGGCGCGTGGTGTTCGACCCGCAAAACCCGACCCACACGCCAAGCGGGCTGGCCATTGAAAACCCTCAGGTTGCCAGCGCACTGCGCGCCGCCATGCTTGCGGCGGTTGATGAGGTGGCCAAGGCCGGTCTTTCGCCCGAGAGTAAATGGGGCGACATTCAGGTCTCCAGCCTCAGCGGCAAACCCATTCCGATTCATGGTGGCCCGGCCGGGCTCGGCGTCTATAACGCCATGCAGACCATCGCTGGCAAGGACGGCAAGCGTGAAGTGGTCAGCGGCACCAGCTATCTGCAGGTCGTGACGTTTGATGAGCAGGGGCCCAGAGCGCAAGGTCTGCTGGCATTTTCTGAATCGAGCAACCCGCAGTCTGCCCACTCAAGGGACCAGACCGAGGCGTTTTCGAAAAAACAGTGGAGTGAGTTGCCGTTCACCGAACAGCAAATCAAGGCTGATCCAGCGTATCAGGTGCAGGTGATCAGCGAGGAGGGCAGCCGCTGAACATGGCAGGAGAAGCGTTTGGGCCGGGCGGCCCAAATGCGCTTGCCTGTCGGGATTAGCCTCCGGGCGTATCGATATCGGCGTCAACACCCTGGGTAGGCTGATGATTGCGCAGATCTTCGGTTTTTTCCTCTGGCTCATGGTCGGGCACGTAAGCACTGTCGCTGGATGACTGGCTTTGACTTTGGCCTTGAGACTGAGACTGAGACTGGCTGGGAGCAGGGCTTTGGCCCTGATTCTGGCCTCCACCTTTTTCCGTCTCTGGTTCTACGTCCGCAACCTGTGGCTCGATGGCCGGGTCGTTGCGGTCTGCGCCCTGGTCAGCGGGCGTATGGTGGCCCGGTGGCTGTTCTTTCTGACGTTGCGGTTCGATGGACATGCGTACCTCGATATCTGTTTCAGAAAATGGTCTGACAGGGTTTCGAAAGGTAGCCATATGGATCGTTCGATTCAGTTGCCGAACGGTTCTGAAGGAGGGTGATGCAGGATTGGGTGTTGTGTGAGGCTACGGGAGGTGCGATGTTCGCGAAGGGGGCCGTACAGTTGCATGAGATGCATTGAACGGAATATAGCCTTCGCTCGCTACAGAAGATATAGGCAGCGCGGTTACAGCACTTTCTTGATTGCGTCGCACACGGCATCAATATTCTTCTGGTTCAGCGCCGCCACGCAGATACGCCCGGTATCCAGCGCGTAGATGCCGAATTCGCTGCGCAGGCGTTGTGCCTGTGCGGCGGTCAGGCCGGAATAGGAGAACATGCCGCACTGACGGCCGACAAAGCTGAAGTCCTGACCGGCCGGGTTATCGGCCAGGCGCTCGACCATGGCTTTGCGCATGCCTTGAATGCGCACGCGCATCTCGCCAAGTTCTTCTTCCCACAGGGCGCGCAGTGCCGGGTCGTTGAGCACCGCAGCGGAAATGATCGCACCGTGGGTCGGCGGGTTGGAGTAGTTGGTGCGGATCACGCGCTTGACCTGCGACAGAACGCGGGCAGTTTCTTCTTTCGATTCGGTAATGATCGACAGCGCGCCCACACGTTCGCCATACAGCGACAGCGACTTGGAAAACGAGCTGGAGGCGAAGAAGGTCAGGCCCGACTCGGCGAACAGGCGCACAGCCAGTGCATCTTCCTGAATGCCTTGACCGAAGCCCTGGTACGCCATGTCCAGAAACGGTACATGGCCCTTGGCCTTTACCACTTCCAGCACTTTTTTCCAGTCATCCAGGCTCAGATCGACGCCAGTCGGGTTGTGGCAGCAGGCGTGCAGCACGACGATCGAGTTGTTCGGCAGGTTCTGCAGGTCTTCAAGCATGCCGGCGCGGTTCACGTCGTGGGTGGCTGCGTCGTAATAACGGTAGTTCTGCACCGGGAAACCTGCGGTTTCGAACAGTGCGCGGTGGTTTTCCCAGCTTGGGTCGCTGATCGCTACCACTGCGTTGGGCAGCAGTTGCTTGAGGAAGTCGGCACCGATCTTCAAGGCACCTGTGCCGCCGACCGATTGAGTGGTCAGCACACGGCCTGAAGCGATCAGCGGTGAATCAGCTCCCAGCAGCAGTTTTTGCACGGCCTGGTCATAAGCGGCAATGCCGTCGATCGGCAGGTAACCGCGCGGCGCGTGCTGGGCGACACGGATCTTTTCAGCTTCAGCCACGGCACGCAGCAGAGGAATGCGCCCCTCTTCATCACAGTAGACGCCTACGCCAAGGTTGACCTTGGTGGTGCGGGTGTCAGCGTTGAAGGCTTCGTTGATACCCAGGATCGGATCGCGGGGTGCCATTTCGACAGCGGAGAACAGGCTCATTGTGCGGCGGCTCTTGATGAAGAGTGGGTTAGGGATGTACGCTGCGGCTGAATGCGCCAAAGCGGTGCACAAACAGGGCTTAGTATAGAGAGCATCCCCTCGCCGGGCGACAGGTCGGGGCGGCTTTTTTCGAGGTTATGTGCATATTTTCAGAACGTTCGTCCCGTTCGAGCCTCAATGCTTTAAGTGCGTGACTTGAAAGGCCAGCATATGGCTCCATCTAGTAAGCATCATTTCAAGACATCGCACGCCTTTTCCCGGCGGGACCGGGCGTTGGCGATGATTTCGTCATGGCCTGTCAGTCCATTCAGGTGAGGCGAGCCCTTTGCGCGATCCCGTCGCGTACGAATCAAGTCGCGTATGAACCAAGAGGTAGGATATGTCCGAGTTCCAGCTCGTTACCCGTTTTGAGCCAGCCGGCGATCAGCCCGAGGCCATTCGCCAACTGGTCGAAGGGATCGACGCAGGGCTCGCGCACCAGACCTTGCTGGGGGTGACCGGCTCGGGCAAGACGTTCAGCATCGCCAACGTGATCTCTCAGGTGAAGCGCCCGACGCTGGTCCTGGCACCGAACAAGACCCTGGCCGCGCAGTTGTATGGCGAATTCAAGGCGTTCTTCCCGAACAACGCCGTGGAATATTTCGTTTCCTATTACGACTACTACCAGCCCGAGGCCTATGTGCCGTCGTCTGACACCTTCATCGAGAAGGATGCGTCGATCAACGACCACATCGAGCAGATGCGCCTGTCTGCAACCAAGGCGCTGCTGGAGCGTAAGGACGCGATCATCGTCACCACGGTGTCGTGCATCTACGGCCTGGGCAGCCCGGAAACCTATCTGCGCATGGTCATGCACATCGACCGTGGCGACAAACTGGACCAGCGCGCCCTGTTGCGACGACTGGCCGACCTGCAATACACCCGCAACGACATGGACTTCGCCCGTGCGACGTTCAGGGTGCGTGGCGATGTCATCGACATCTACCCGGCCGAATCCGATCTGGAAGCGATCCGCGTCGAGCTGTTCGATGATGAGGTCGAAAGCCTGTCGGCGTTCGATCCGCTGACCGGTGAGGTGATCCGCAAGCTGCCGCGCTTCACGTTCTACCCCAAGAGCCATTACGTTACCCCGCGCGAGACCCTGATCGAGGCAATGGAAGGGATCAAGGTCGAGTTGCAGGAGCGTCTTGAATACCTGCGCACTCAGAACAAGCTCGTGGAAGCCCAGCGTCTGGAGCAACGGACCCGCTTCGATTTGGAGATGATGCTGGAGCTGGGCTACTGCAACGGTATCGAAAACTACTCGCGCTACCTGTCGGGCCGTCCGTCCGGTGCGCCGCCTCCGACCCTGTTCGACTACCTGCCTGCCGATGCCTTGCTGGTGATCGACGAGTCTCACGTCAGCGTGCCGCAGGTCGGCGCGATGTACAAAGGCGACCGCTCACGCAAGGAAACCCTGGTTGAGTACGGGTTTCGTTTGCCATCGGCGCTGGATAACCGGCCCATGCGCTTTGACGAGTGGGAAGCGATCAGCCCGCAGACCATTTTTGTCTCGGCGACGCCGGGCAACTATGAAGCGGAACACGCGGGACGTGTCGTCGAGCAGGTAGTACGCCCGACTGGTTTGGTGGACCCACAGATCGAGATTCGCCCGGCGCTGACCCAGGTCGACGACCTGTTGTCGGAAATCCACAAACGTACGGCGCTGGAAGAGCGGGTGCTGGTCACCACGCTGACCAAGCGCATGTCAGAGGATTTGACCGATTACCTCAGCGACCACGGGGTGCGAGTGCGTTACCTGCACTCGGACATCGATACAGTTGAACGTGTCGAGATCATCCGCGACCTGCGTCTGGGTACCTTCGATGTGTTGGTGGGGATCAACCTGCTGCGCGAGGGCCTGGACATGCCGGAAGTGTCGCTGGTTGCGATTCTCGATGCCGACAAGGAAGGTTTCCTGCGTTCCGACCGTTCGCTGATTCAGACCATTGGTCGGGCTGCGCGTAACCTCAATGGCCGGGCGATCCTGTACGCCGACCGCATCACCGGTTCCATGGAGCGCGCCATTGGCGAAACCGAACGGCGCCGCGATAAACAGCTCGCCTTCAACCTTGAGCACGGCATTACCCCAAAAGGCGTGTTCAAGGACGTTGCCGACATCATGGAAGGTGCCACGGTACCCGGCTCGCGCAGCAAGAAGCGCAAAGGCATGGCCAAGGCAGCCGAAGAAAACGCTCGCTACGAAAACGAACTGCGCTCGCCGAGCGAGATCAACAAGCGCATTCGTCAACTGGAAGAGAAAATGTACCAGTTGGCCCGCGACCTGGAATTCGAAGCTGCTGCGCAGATGCGCGACGAGATCGGCAAGTTGCGGGAGCGGTTGCTGGCGGTTTGAGAGAGGGGTGATGCTCTGTCTCAAGCCTGCGTCGCGCCATGCGCTCAAGATCGGACGCAGAGCGTCCAGAGCGGCGTTACCACGCTGGAGCGT
>NZ_LJQT01000219.1:0-8731 GCF_001400515.1 Pseudomonas meliae
ATGCTCTGCGTTGGCATGCATTTCGTGACGCTCCGCGTCACAGGTCTGCGCCGCACCGCACATTCAAGAGCTGACGCAGAGCTTCCAGAACGGCGTTCCCACGCTGGAGCGTGCGGAAGGATAATCGTCAGAGCGCCATCGTGCCAATGCTCTGCGTTGGCATGCATTTCGTGACGCTCCGCGTCATAGATCTACAGCCTTGTCCGGTAGCAAATGCAGCCGAGACAAGGTTTCAGTAGCAACAAAAAAAGCGGCTACCTCTCGATAGCCGCTTTCCATTTACCGCACTAATGCATCACTTCGGCAGTTTGAATGCCATCACGTAGTCACCCTGTTTGGTGCCCAGTGAACCGTGACCGCCCGCCACGACCAGCACGTATTGCTGACCGTCCTTGCCGGTGTAGGTCATCGGTGTGGTTTGGGCGCCTGCTGGCAGGCGACCTTCCCACAGCTGTTTGCCGTTACGTACATCGTAGGCGCGCAGGTATTGGTCAAGCGTACCGCTCAGGAAGGCCAGACCGCTCGCCGTTGTGATCGGGCCACCCAGGCTTGGAACGCCCATGGTCAGCGGGATCGGGATTGGCGAACTGTCACGCACGGTACCGTTTTTGTGCATCCAGATGGTTTTGTGGGTGGTCAGATCGACCGCCGCCACGTAACCCCACGCCGGTGCCTGGCACGGCAGGCCCATTGGCGACAGCAGTGCTTCCAGGATCACGCCATAAGGTGCGCCCTTGTTCGGCTGCACGCCTTCGGTTTCGCTCTTGCGGCCAGGGCCGCCTTCGACTTCGGCAGCAGGCACCAGCTTTGAACGGAACGCCATGTAGCTCGGGTTGACGAAGGCAATCTGACGAACCGGGTCGACGGAAATACCGCCCCAGTCGAACACGCCGAAGTTACCCGGATAAACAATCGAACCCTGCAGCGATGGCGGCGTGAACGGGCCGTCGTAGCGCAGCGACTTGAAGTCGATTCGGCACATCATCTGGTCAAATGGCGTCACGCCCCACATGTCGCGCTCTTTAAGCGGCGGCATGAAGTTCAGGTCGGACTTGGGCTGGGTCGGCGAGGTGTGATCGCCTGCAACAGCGCCTTGCGGAACCGGTATTTCGTTGATCGGCACAATGGGCTGACCGGTGCTGCGGTCCAGCACGTAGATGCTGCCCTGCTTGGTCGATGCCAATACCGCCGGCTTCACGCCATCAGCCGTTTTCATGTCCAGCAGGGTCGGTTGACCACCCACGTCCATGTCCCACAGGTCATGGTGGGTGAACTGGTAATTCCAACGTACGCGACCCGTCGCGATGTCCAGTGCAACCAGACCCGCGCTGTATTTCTCGGAATCCGGCGTACGATCGCCGCCCCATTGGTCAGGCGTCTGGTTACCCATCGGCAGGTAGATCATGCCGAGCTTTTCATCGACGCTGAACATGGACCACATGTTCGGCGAGTTGCGCGTGTAGATCTTGCCTTCGGCAATCTGCGCAGTCTCTTCCGGGTTGCCGCTGTCCCAGTTCCAGACCAGACGGCCAGTGTGCACGTCGTAGGCACGGATCACGCCGGACGGTTCGTCCATAGAGACGTTATCGGTAACGTGGCCGCCGATGATCACCAGGTCTTTGGTCACTGCCGGTGGCGACGTGGAGTAATAGCCGCCCGGAGCAAACGTACCCATGTTGGCAGTCAGGTCAACCGAACCCTTGTTGCCGAAGTCTTCACACATTTTGCCGGTATCGGCGTTCAGCGCGATCAGACGGGTGTCGGCAGTCGGCAGGAAGATTCTGCGTGGGCATGCATTTGAAGTGGCGCTGGCTGCGGCCGGTGCTGCCGGGCTTTGTGCCGGGGCGCTGGCTGCATAGGCTGCGTCGTCATGATAAGTGACGCCACGGCAGGTCATGTGCGCCCAGCCTTTGAAGTTTTTCGCATTCTGGGTGCTGAGTTTC
Organism: Pseudomonas meliae; assembly: GCF_001400515.1. Classification (NCBI taxonomy): domain Bacteria; kingdom Pseudomonadati; phylum Pseudomonadota; class Gammaproteobacteria; order Pseudomonadales; family Pseudomonadaceae; genus Pseudomonas; species Pseudomonas meliae. Next base: position 1,944 of record NZ_LJQT01000219.1, read on the forward strand.
GGGTCGAAGCGCCAGATTTCCTTACCCGAATCCGGATCAAGTGCGATCACCTGGCTGTGCGGCGTGCACACGTAGAGCATGCCGTTCACCTTGAGCGGTGTGTTCTCGGCAGTGGTTTCACCCGGGTCGTTCGGCCCAGGGATGTCGCCAGTGCGGAAGGTCCAGGCCGGTTCCAGTTTGTTGACGTTTTCCGGCGTGATCTGCGCCAGAGGCGAGTAGCGGTCACCGAATGCGGTACGGCCGTAGGACTGCCAGTCGCCGTCAGGCATGGCCGGAGCGGTGTTGGTGGTGCCGGCAGTTTCGCGGTCCAGCTGGCCTTCGATACGGCCAGGGTTAGTGAACTGGCTCGCCAGCGCGGTCAGACCGGCCAGCACGACAGCAACGCTCAATGCGCCAGTGCCCAGGCGCGCCGGGCCATTGCGCAGCAGTGGCTTGCGGAACCACGGCAGCAGCAGGACGATGCCCAGTGCGAACCACAGCGCCAGGCGTGGTACCAATTGCCACCAGTCGAGTCCGACTTCCCACAACGACCATACAGTGCTCGCGAACAGCAGCAGTGCATAAAGGCCCAGCGCAGCCGCGCGACCAGTGATCAGCAACACGCCGGTCACGGCGAAGCCGATACCGGCCAACAGGTAATACAACGAGCCATCCAGTTGCAGCAGTCGGGCACCACCGACCAGCAAGGCCAGCCCCATCAACAGGATCACCAGCCCGAGCAGGGTCGGCAACAGGCGATTTCTATTTGAAGCACTGTCAGTGCTCATAATGCGAATCTCCGCGAGAAATAAGTAGTTGATATCTTGTTTTCATGTACGCCGCCGACCCTGGCAGCATTCCCTGAGGCTGTTTATTGAAACGAATCACCGACGGTCGAATTCAACATCACACAGAACACGGTTGCCCATTCAGCGCGGCCCGGTCATTGATTCGTAGACCATTGCCGCCCGAATTCGTGCATAGGTGTTTATTCAGCGGAGCCTCTTCAGAAAGGAAACCTGAAGTCCTTAAACGCGCAATGATAGGACGCTAACGATTTTTCTAAAAGCGATAAACCTGACATGGATCATTGCAAGGTCGGCAACAGTGGCTCAAGTCGACTGTGTTTTATGAAAGCGCGGCGCTTACAATGGCAAACTTTTCGGGAAGACCTGCGCGCTCCAGGAAGCTGTTCAGGCTGCTATCCCTCTTCATCAGCTTCAAGGCTCATCATGACAACACCCAATTCCGATCCGCTGCACGGCGTCACGCTGGAGCAGATTCTCAGGGCTCTGTTCGAACATTACGAATGGTCCGGCATGGCCGAGCGCATCGACATTCGCTGTTTCAAAAGCGATCCGAGCATCAAATCCAGTCTGACTTTTCTGCGCAAGACGCCCTGGGCGCGTGAAAAGGTTGAAGCGTTGTATGTGAAGTTGCATCGCGGCAAAGGCTGGTAACAGTCCCGCCAGAAAAGCCCGGCATGGACGCTGGAACTCAAGGATAACGATTGATGCACCGCGAACACTCAACTGCGCAGGGACAGCGCTATTACACCCTTGTTGCAGCCTGCCTCGGCTGGTCGGGGCTGGTCATCCAGCTGTACCTGATCTTCATTGGCCGTTATGCCGATCACGCCAGTCTGCTGGGCGGGCTGGTGCGGTTTTTAAGTTTCTTTACCGTACTGACCAACACCCTGGCAGCTGTCGCGCTGAGTTGTGCCCTGACGGCGCGGCAGTCGGCAGGCCACCGTTTTTTCCGGCACCCGGTGGTATGCGGCGGCATTGCGGTGAGCATTGCGCTGGTGGGCATCGCTTACAACATTCTGTTGCGCCATCTGTGGCACCCGCAAGGCTGGCAGTGGGTGGCCGATGAGTTGCTGCACGACATAATGCCGCTGGCGTTCGTACTGTACTGGTGGCTGTACGTGCCCAAAGGCGCGTTGCGCTTGCGCCATGTACCGCTGTGGGCGATCTATCCGATCATCTACTTCGCCTACGTCCTGCTGCGTGGCCACATGCTTGGTGACTACCTGTATCCATTCATCGATGTCGGCACGATCGGTTTTCCAAAGGCATTCATCAACGCGCTGGGCGTGCTGCTCGGGTTCTTGCTGGTTGCACTGTTGCTGCTTTGGGTCGACAGATGGGCGGCTCGTCGCACGATGTGAGTCGCCCAGGCTTGCCTATTCTTCAGTGCCGTCCAGCTTCCAGTAGCCAGCGGCCTTGACGAAATCCTCTTGCAGGCCGAACTCATCGAGCAGCACACGGCGCAGCTTGCGTGACAGCGCGGATTCGGTCGCGACCCACGCGTACAGCTTGCCCTCGGGCATCTCCAGGCGACGCGTGACATCCACCAGGCTCTGCTCGCCGCGTACGATCCAGATCACGTCGACCTGTGCGGCGCTGTCGAACACCTGCTGTTCCTGCGGGTTGGCCACTTCGACCACCACCAGCGCAGCACGGTTGGCGGGCAGCGACTCCAGGCGTCGAGCGATGGCGGGAATCGCCGTTTCATCGCCGACCAGCAGGTAGCTGTCGAACATGTCCGGCACTACCATTGAACCCTTTGGCCCTGCGATGTGCAGAAATTGCCCCGGTTCAGCCTGAGCCGCCCAGGTGGCAGCCGGGCCTTCGCCGTGCAGAACGAAGTCGATATCCAGCTCACCGCTGCTTTCGTCATAGCGACGCGGGGTGTAATCGCGCATCGGTGGACGTGGTGCGTCCTTGTCGCTGGTAGCGGCCAGGTCTTCCAGGGCAGCCTGTTCTTGCGCTGTCTGCGGGAAAAACAGTTTAACGTGGTCGTCTGTGCCCAGACTGATGAAGCCTGCCAGTTCCGGGCCCTGCAAGGTAATGCGGCGCATCAGCGGCGTCAGCTCTGTGACTCGCAACACTTTTAGTTTGCGACGCTTGATTTCATGCATGACGCGATGGATTGACTGGGGCGAATTCATGCCGACTCCTCCGAGGTAGGTTGAGGCCCATCGACGACAGCCTTGGCCGTGCTGTTGAGCAACTCGCTGACCCGCAGAATTTCTTCCGGGGTCCAGCGACCGTGGTGCATCTGCAGTGCGTGGCGCAGGTTGTGCACCGCTTCGTGGATTTCCGGCGGACGATCGTGGCCGCGCAGTGAGCGCTTGCTGACATCGATGCGCATGCGCACACCTTCCAGCGCCACGGCCTGATCTTCCAGGGATTGGCGACCCGCATCGGTGATGGTGTAGAGCTTCTTGCCAGCCTGGGCATCGCCGACCACCATTTCGCTTTCTTCAAGAAACGTCAGGGTGGGGTAGATAACGCCGGGGCTGGGGCAGTACGCACCCTCGAACAGACCTTCGATCTTGCGGATCAGGTCATAGCCGTGTGCGGGCTGTTCGGCGATCAGTGCCAACAGCAGTAATTTCAGATCGCCAGGGGCGAAAACCCGAGGGCCACGTCCACCGCGTTCACGGCCTGGGCGTTTTTCAAAACCGTCGCGATCTTCACCTGGTTCACGAGGATGCGGCGGACGGTGGTGGGGAGGGTGTTTATCTTCACGCATGTTTTTGATCTCTGGTTACAAGTTAGATATACCTTAAGATATATCTTATTGTAATCACAGAGCTGGCAGACGAGCGGTCATTGCCGGTCAAACACCCTTGGGCGGGTCGGCAAGCGGGGCATTGCACATCGCCTGTCCGTGGTTCTCCAGGTACGGGGTCAGGATCGGAGCCATACCTTTGAGTACCTGCACCGGCAACGCCGAGGTGAAGCGAAAGCCTTCGGCGGCGCGTCCCGGTACGAACGCGGTCAATGCGCCGAAGTGGTTGTCGCCGATATAAAACACAAAGGTCGCCGTGCGATTGATCGCCCTGGAACTGAGAATGCGTCCGCCTGCGCCGATGCTCTCGATCCTGTTATCACCCGTGCCAGTCTTGCCGCCCATCGCCAGCACGCTGCCGTCCTGCATCTTGAAGGTGCCTTGCACACGCTTGGCGGTGCCGCCATCCACCACCTGCGACAAGGCTTCGCGCATTGCCGCGGCAACTTCTGCTGGCAGCACGCGCTGGCCCAGCTCCGGGTTGATGGTCAGTTCGGTGTCGTAAGGTGTACCAGCTGCAAAATGCAGACTGTCGATACGCACGGGCGGCAAACGGATGCCGTCGTTCTGGATAATGCCGATCAGCTCGGCCAGCGCCGCCGGGCGATCACCCGAGCTGCCGATAGCTGTTGCCAGCGATGGCACCAGATGGTCGAACGGATAGCCCACGCGCTGCCAGCGCTGTTCGATATCCAGAAACGCTTCGACCTCCATCATGGTCCGTACGCGGCTGTCGCGAGCGCTTTTGTGGCGACTCTTGAACAGCCAGCCGTAGACTTCCTGACGCTCGTAACGACTGGCGGCCACGGCGTCCTTGAATTGTGCTTCAGGGTGTTTGAGCAGGTAGCCCACCAGCCACAGTTCCAGCGGGTGGACTCGGGCGATGTAGCCTTGATCGGGCAAGTCGTAAGTGCCCGGCCCATAGCCCTTGTACAAGTCGGCAAGACGCTTGTCGGTCAGCTTCGAGGTTGCTTTCGGCTCATCCAGATGCGCACGGATGAACGCGTTGAACGTCGCTTGATCAGCCCCAGGCAGCAAGTAGCGATGCACGGCAGCCAAGCGGATGGCCGTGGGATGGATACCGTCCAGAAAAGTATCGAGGCGTTCCTGAGTGGTCTTTTCCTTGTAGCGTTTCCAGAAGCGCAGCAGGAACACCGTGCCCTCGCGGTCGGCAAACTGCGCGAGGTATTCCTGACGGCGCGGGTTGTCGTCATCCTTGAGCAACTCGGCGCTGTTGTTGGGCGCCTGATACGTGCTGTAGCGCACCACATCGCGCATCAGGCGAATGAACGGCAGGTTGATCGACTCACGCAGCGACTCGCGCAGGGTGGGAATCCGCTCGTTGTCTTCGCGCCTGAAGTTATTGAAACGGTGCATGCCACCACCGGTGAAGAACGCCTCTGCCGGGCTGGCCGAATAGGTGCGATCCAGCGCGGCCGAGAGCATTTTCGCCAGATCACGGTCCTTGTTAATCAGCAGGTAATCCACCGCCCAGCGAGTCAGCCGGTCAGGTTCTTCGACAGGCACCTTGCGCAGTTGCGCGGTACTCAGATTCCCATACCGCCCGTGCAGCTCGGCGATGATCTCCAGGTAAGTGGTCAGCACGCGCATCTTCGCGGTCGAACCCAGTTCCAGCTTGCTGCCTTCGTTGATGTCGAACGGCTGATCAGTGCTGTCGGTCTGCACCCTGACCCGCGAGCCATCCACGCCGCGTTCGAACAGCGTGAAGCTATAGCGTACCTGGGTTGTACTGGCCGGGGTCAGCAGCCGCTCTCCCATCAAACCGGTTTTTGCAGCGAACTCAGGGTTGGCCAGGTCACGCAGGTATTGGCTGACGCTGCGCTGCAATTCGCCATGCAGGGTACTGGTGGCCGACAGATCAAGACGGTCCAGGTCGTAAAGCGGGCGATTGAGCAGGTTCGACAAACGAGTGCGCGCGACACTGATGCCTTTATTGGTTTCGATAGGCTGAATGGTCGGCTGCTGCGCCCAGTCGCGGTAGGTGACCTGGGCTGCCAACGCGGCATCGGCCAGCGGTTGATCAATGACATTGGCCTGGGCCAGCAGACGTAGGTGGCTGTCGGTCAGGTCCGCCAGTTCCAGGCGACCCTTGGCCAGATAGTGCGACGGACGACGCTGGGCAATGACCAGTGACAGCACTTCGCGCAGGGCGAGCGCCTTGTCGGCCAGCCGCTGTTTGTCTGTGGGGCTGGAGGCCAGTAAGTCATTGGTTTTGGCAAAATCCGCACCGAACCACACCCGCAACCCTTCGGCCAGCCCATGCACTTCACCGTGCCCCGGCACCGCGGACAACGGCACACTGTTCAGATAATCACGCACCACCCGCTGGCGTACCGCGAGGGTCTCGCTGCCCGGTTGATAAGCGCGAACGCTGGCGGAAATCATCTGCCGCAACTTCTCTGAACCCGACAGCGTCAGCCCGTCGGGTGAATGGCGATATTTTTCCAGTTGAGTGGCAAGCGTACTGCCGCCAGCCGACTGGCCGGGGAGGGCGAACATCTTCGCCAGTTGCGACCACGCGGCCTTCACGAAGCGTGGCCAGTCCACTGCCGGGTTGGCCAAGGGTTGCTGCGGGTCCAGCAAGTCGCGGTTTTCGATAAACAGCAGGCTGTTCACCAGCAGTGGCGGAATAGCGGTAAAGGTCGGATAAAACTGCTGCGGGTATCTGAACTCATACAACGGTTTGTTTCGGCAATCAGTGATCGACAGGCCAGCCTGGGTCTTTTCCTCGTAAGGCACGAAGAAGCCATGCTGAACGTAGCGCATCAGCTCTGGTGAGAAACGGGTCTGGCGAGTAATCACATAATCGCGCTTGAGCAGACGCTGCAGGAACTCATCCAGCGACGAATAGCCCAGGCGCCTGTCGAACGGCCCGTCACCTGGATACACCACATCGTGACTCGGCCCAGGCTGCATCGAATAACTCAGGCTCGCGGCAAAGCGGCTGAACTCCCGCGCCTGCAGCCTTGAACTGCGGCTCTCCACCGTTATTGCAACACCCAGCGCAATGCAGGCCAGCACCACAATCACCCAAAACACCCACCACCCGTATCGCTTGCGACGCGGACGCTTTGGCGCGCGTGGGTCATCCTGGCGGTCAGCTGACAGCGCTTCATGCTTGCTATCGGAATGCCGAAATACGCCCATAGTCGATTGTCCGGTCATCCTTTCAACGCACCTGACCCAAGCTTAGGGAAGGTCTGAAGTAG
>NZ_LJQT01000124.1:0-5287 GCF_001400515.1 Pseudomonas meliae
TGGCGCCGCACGATAGTCGATGCGGCACGATAGCCCTATCAGTGGGGTGTGCGCTGTGCCTTGTCGAGGAATGTCCAGGCCACGAAGCGGCTTTGTTTCTGGCCCTGGCCCATCTCGATCACTTTCACCTCACGCGCGCCGGCTTTTTTCAGGGCGCTCTGGATCGGTGGCAGGTTGGATGCCTTGGACACCAAGGTGCTGAACCATACCACCTGGCTTGGCAATGTGGCGCTTTCCTGAATCAGTCGGGTCACGAAGCCGATCTCGCCGCCTTCGCACCACAGCTCCTGAGATTGCCCACCGAAGTTGAGAACCGGCAGCTTGCGCTTGGGATCAGCCTTGCCCAGTGCGCGCCATTTTCGTTGGCTGCCACGCTGCGCCTCATCCAGCGAGGCATGGAAAGGAGGGTTGCAGAGGCTCACGTGGAAGCGTTCGCTGCTGTCGAGTAACCCGAGCAGGATCTGGTTGCGGTTGTCCTGCTGGCGCACGCTGATGGCCTTGCTGAGGCCATTGGCTTTGATGATTGTGGTAGCCGCCGCGATGGCCGTGCTGTCGATGTCCGACCCAACGAACTGCCAGCCATAGTCGCTATGCCCCAGCAGCGGGTAGATGCAATTGGCTCCGGTGCCGATATCCAGCGCCTTGATGGATGCGCCGCGTGGGATCACACCTTCATTGTCCTCGGCCAGCAAGTCGGCGAGGAAGTGCAGGTAGTCCGCACGCCCTGGAATAGGCGGGCACAGGTAATCGGCCGGAATGTCCCAATGGGCGATGCCATAGAACGCTTTGAGCAGCGCGCGATTGAACACCCGCACCGCCTGTGGATTGGCAAAGTCGATGCTTTCCTTGCCATACGGATTGAGGATCACGAACGCTGCCAGCTCGGGGCTGGATTTGATCAGCTTCGCAAAGTCGTAATGACCCTGATGACGATTGCGCGGGTGCAAGGTGGCCTTTTCACGCGGCGCAGCAGGTTTGGCTGGCCGCTGAGGCTTTTTGCGCGGTGGTTTGCGGGTATCGGTCATGGGTTCGATGGTCAGCCGTGATGTCGAGTACAGAAATTCAGAAAACAAAAAGCCAGCCCATAATCGGGCTGGCTTTTCTGGCCACCTTACAGGCTGGCGATGCGGGCGTGTTGCTCGGCCAGCTTGCCCAGTGCCTGTTCGGCTTCGGTCAGCTTGGCGCGTTCCTTGGCGATGACTTCAGGCGGTGCCTTGTCGACGAAGGCGGCGTTGGACAGCTTGCCGCCGACGCGTTGCACTTCGCCTTGCAGGCGCTGGATTTCCTTGTCCAGGCGCGCCAGTTCGGCCCCTTTGTCGATCAGCCCGGCCATCGGCACCAGCACTTCCATGTCACCCACCAGCGCGGTGGCCGACAGTGGCGCTTCTGCACCCTCGGTCAGTACGGTCATCGATTCCAGCTTGGCGAGCTTCTTGAGCAGGTAATCGTTTTCGCTCAAACGACGCTGATCCTCGGCACTCACATTCTTGAGGAACAGTTGCAGCGGCTTGCCCGGGCCGATGTTCATCTCGCCACGGATGTTACGCACGGCGAGCATCAGGCCCTTGAGCCATTCGATATCGTCTTCGGCCGCCTGATCGATGCGTGCTTCGTTGGCCACCGGCCAGGGTTGCAGCATGATGGTCTTGCCTTGCGCACCGGCCAGCGGCGCGAGGCGCTGCCAGATTTCTTCGGTGATGAACGGCATGAACGGGTGCGCAAGACGCAGCACGACTTCCAGAACGCGGACCAGCGTACGGCGTGTGCCGCGCTGACGCTCGACGGGCGCTGTTTCGTCCCACAGCACGGGCTTGGACAGCTCCAGATACCAGTCGCAGTACTGGTTCCAGATGAACTCGTACAATGCCTGGGCAGCGAGGTCGAAGCGGAACTGATCCAGTTGGCGGGTCACTTCGGCTTCGGTGCGTTGCAACTGCGAGATGATCCAGCGATCAGCCAGCGACAGTTCGACCGCTTCGCCGTTCTGGCCGCAGTCTTCGCCCTTGTCCAGCACGTAGCGCGCAGCGTTCCAGATCTTGTTGCAGAAGTTGCGATAGCCTTCGACGCGGCCCATGTCGAACTTGATGTCGCGACCGGTGGACGCCAGTGAGCAGAAGGTAAAACGCAGGGCGTCGGTGCCATAGCTGGCGATGCCTTCGGCGAATTCCTGACGGGTCTGCTTCTCGATCTTTTTCGCCAGTTGCGGCTGCATCAAACCACTGGTGCGTTTCTCTACCAGCGTTTCGAGGTCGATACCGTCGACGATGTCCAGCGGGTCAAGCACGTTGCCCTTGGACTTGGACATCTTCTGGCCTTGGCCGTCACGCACCAGACCGTGCACGTAAACAGTCTTGAACGGGACCTGCGGCGTGCCGTCCTCGTTCTTCACCAGGTGCATGGTGAGCATGATCATCCGGGCGACCCAGAAGAAAATGATGTCGAAGCCAGTGACCAGTACGTCGGTGGAGTGGAAGGTCTCCAGTGCCTTGGTCTTTTCCGGCCAGCCGAGCGTGGAGAAGGTCCACAGGCCCGAGCTGAACCAGGTGTCCAGTACGTCGTTGTCCTGCTGCAGCGCGATTTCCGGCCCCAGGTTGTTTTTCGCCCGGACCTCGGTTTCGTCGCGGCCAACGTAAACCTTGCCGGATTCGTCGTACCAGGCCGGAATGCGGTGGCCCCACCATAGCTGACGGCTGATGCACCAGTCCTGGATGTCGCGCATCCACGAGAAGTACATGTTTTCGTACTGCTTGGGCACGAACGCGATGCGGCCGTCTTCGACAGCGGCAATCGCAGGCTCGGCCAGCGGTTTGGTGGAGACATACCACTGATCGGTCAGCCACGGCTCGATGATGGTGCCGGAACGGTCGCCTTTCGGCACCTTAAGGGCGTGATCATCGACACTGACCAGCAACCCGGCGGCATCGAATGCGGCAACGATTTGCTTGCGCGCTTCGAAGCGGTCCAGCCCGGCGTAGGCCGCAGGCAGGCTGCCGTCGACGCTTTCGTTCAGCGTGCCATCGAGGTTGAAAACCTGAGCAGCAGCGAGAACGTTGGCATTCTTGTCGAAGATGTTCAGCAGCGGCAGGTTGTGGCGTTTGCCGACTTCATAGTCGTTGAAGTCATGCGCCGGGGTGATTTTCACGCAGCCGGTGCCGAATTCAGGGTCGCAGTAGTCGTCCGCGATGATCGGGATGCGGCGGCCTACCAGCGGCAGTTCGACGAACTTGCCGATCAATGCCTTGTAGCGCTCGTCCTGTGGGTTCACCGCAACGGCGGCGTCACCGAGCATGGTTTCCGGGCGAGTGGTGGCAACGATCAGGTAATCCAGACCTTCGGCGGTTTTTGCACCGTCGGCCAGCGGATAGCGCAGGTTCCACAGATGGCCTTTCTCGTCGTGGTTCTCCACTTCAAGGTCGGAAATCGCGGTGTGCAGCTTGGTGTCCCAGTTGACCAGACGCTTGCCACGGTAAATGAGGCCGTCTTCATGCAGGCGCACGAAGGCCTCCTTCACGGCGTCGGACAGGCCGTCGTCCATGGTGAAGCGCTCGCGGCTCCAGTCCACGGACGAGCCCAGACGGCGGATCTGACGGCTGATGTTGCCGCCGGACTCGGCTTTCCATTCCCAGATCTTGTCCAGAAACTTCTCGCGGCCCAGCTCATGACGGCTTATGCCTTGCGCTTCAAGACGACGCTCCACCAGCATCTGCGTGGCGATACCGGCGTGGTCGGTGCCCGGTTGCCACAGCGTGTTGCGACCCTGCATGCGACGGAAACGGATCAGGGCGTCCATGATCGCGTTATTGAAACCGTGGCCCATGTGCAGGCTGCCGGTGACGTTCGGCGGCGGGATCATGATGGTGTACGAGTCACCCACGCCTTGCGGAGCGAAGTAGTTCTCGGACTCCCAGGTCTGGTACCAGGAAGTTTCGATGGCGTGCGGCTGGTAAGTCTTGTCCATGCGCGGCGGGAACCTGTGGCATTGATTCGGAAACCGGTAAGTATAGACCTGACGGCAAGCGACAAGCCATAAGCGCCGGGCCACAACTGGCAGATCTGTCAGTTGGCGGCGAGTGGAGCAAGGGGCATGATCCGGTGTTCAAGTATCGATCGCAGGGCGAATGCGGCCATGAACAAGACTTCGGAAAGCAGGCGCGTACTGTGCCGATATCTCTATGACGCGCTGGATCGTATTGCCGTCGTCGACCCCGGAGCACAGGGTGCAGTGTCGCGTTTTTATCAAAAGAACCGTTTGACGGTCGAGATACAGGGCGCAACGCGTCGCCGTGTATTTCACGGTGAAAACCTTTTGTTAGCGGAGTATGAGACTGAAGGCGCTATCGCCCGGACGGACCTTCTGGCCACCGACCTGCAAAGCAGTGTATTGCATGCTTTGAGTTCGGAGGGGCACCAGCCGCTGGGCTATAGCCCTTACGGACATCGCTTGCCGGGCGGCCCCTTTTCCGGTTTCAACGGCGAGCGTGCGGACCCTGTGACCGGGCATTACCTGCAGGGTAACGGCTATCGCGCTTTCAACCCGGTGCTGATGCGATTCAATAGCCCGGACACCCTGAGTCCATTTGGACGGGGAGACCTGAATGCGTATGCCTACTGTCAGGGGGATCCGGTGAATCGGAGTGATCCTGATGGGCATATTTCATCGTTCAGGGTGCTTGGGCTGACTATGTTCCCCGGTAAAAAGTTTGCTTTTCAAAGGCTGCCGAACGAAATGGTTGCACAGGTGCTCACGTACCTGCCGTTAAAAGATGCAGCCGCACTGGCTTCAACGTCCTCGACGATGAGCAGCAGAGTATCGGGGCTGTCAAAAAAGCCATGGATTGATGTAATGGATCCAGACGCACTGTTGACCATCAACAAGGTTGCGAAAGGCGATACGGGCCTTTCGCCCGCCGTGCTCAGGACTGACGCCTTCAAAGCACAGTTTGAAAAGGCAGTGTCGAACATCACCTTACAGACAAATGAAAAAATCAGGATCGTTAGTCGTCAGGCACAATCAATTCTTGATGACGTGGCGCGCGTGCCGAATGCCAGTTACTCCCAATTTCAAAATGCGGTAGCTCGTAATCGGCGAGCGTATGCGGCGTCCACCGAAATACTGGAAAGTATTGATGGGGTAGTGGCCGAGTATAGGCGATTGAACGCAGAGTGGAATTCACTTATTCATCGTGAGGCAGACACCGGACGATTAGCAGCCAGGATCCGCTCCACATTGAATTCTCGATAACAGCGTATCCACGCGCATACGAGCCAGTTTCCTAAGAGGGTGTAG
>NZ_LJQT01000341.1:0-401 GCF_001400515.1 Pseudomonas meliae
ATAAATCAGCGGCTCCTTAAGCGTTTCAGAGGATACTGGGAATGTACTTATCCAGATTGAAGCCCCGGATGTCGTCGAGGCCCAAGGCAGAACCGTTGGGAACGAAGTGACCGCTCACAAGCCTGGCCCTGTTATTACTCATAAGCGGCGGTGGCGTTCGTTGGTCACTCAGTAGGAAGTTTGGATGACCAACCAGATCAGGAGCACAAGATGGCATTGATGAGCGTTGACCAACTGCTGAATCAAGCAGAGGACGAGTACATGAGCGTAGACCAGCTGGTCTTTTTCAAAGACAGGTTGGAGGTCAAAGCCGCAGAGCTTCGTGATCGCTTGCTCAGCTGTCAGGTCAGTTGCGAAATCGAGCGTCACCCGGACGAAGCCGACTTCGCTTCCGATGAGGA
>NZ_LJQT01000176.1:0-2259 GCF_001400515.1 Pseudomonas meliae
CCGGAAAACAACTGTTTGGCATCAATCCGCACCAGTACTTGTAACGACCTACAATCGAAATGGCCTCGACCTGCAATCAATCCCGGTCGAAAAACGCAATGATTGCAGGTCAAGGCCGTTTCGATTGCAAGTCGTTATAGCTAGTCCACTTGGCGCAGGTGCATCCCCTTGGCCTCAAGCGCTCGCATCGATTCGACCGAATACAATGACTCGGGGACCAGTAGCAGGCGCTTTATGCCTATGGCCTCGCCAGTCTCCTGGCAAAAACCGTAGTCGCCCAGAGCGAGAATTTCCAGGGCCTTGTGCACATCGCTCAACGTCTGTCTGTCCCTTTCTATCATGGTTGCAGCCACCGCTCTGTTTTCCTCGTCGGAAGCGAAATCTGCTTCATCCGAGTGACGCTCGATCTCGCAACTGGCCTGAGAGCGGAGCAAGCGATTACGAAGCCCTGCGGCTTTGACCTCCAATCGATCTTTGAAAAAGGCCAGCTGGTCTATACTCATGTACTCGTCATCAGGTTGATCCAGCAGTTGCTCAACGCTCATCAATGCCATCTTGTGCTCCTGGTATGGTTGATCATTCAAACCGAGTGACCAACGAGCGCCACCGGCGCTTATGAGTAATAACAGGACCAGGCTTGCCATCGGTCACTTCGTTCTCAACGTTACTGCTCTGGGCTTCGACGGCGTCTGGGGCTTCAATCTGGATACATACATCCCCAGTGTCCTCTGAAACGCTTAGAACTTGGATCTGAATTCCATCGCCAATCATAATATTTTCATCTTCGCGGCGAGTCAGAAGGAGCATACGATTTTCCTATCTATATCAGCGTTCATCCTGTTCGGTAGGCAGCGGTGGCCATTTCTGGCTAAACCTTGACATAAACGATTGATCCCAATGACTTACTCCTGATCTTTTCATTGCATCCGTCTCGGGTACACCTTCAGATATCAGGCGCTCGGCAACCTCAAGGTGTATTTTTCTACGTTGATCTTCGAGTGATAGCACCACGAGGACCGCAACGGCTACGCCGAGAACAATCCCTATTACAGGTCCAACACTCATTAACGATCCAATCACTATTCTAACTCCCATCAGTGATTGGCAGCGATTGTGAATTTCCTCTATTCACTGCTTTACTCATCATCACGAAGGACCCAACCTGTTTTGGCAAAAGCCCACCTTGCCAATGCCTGGTCGCCAGTGTGTTCAGATTGAAATCTGTCCCATTCTGAACATGGAACACTGACGCATTTTGCTTTATTAATTGGTGTTCCGGTGTGCCCTCCCCGTGAGGTTAGCAGTACAGAATCATCGGACTGCAGGTTGAGATCGATCCGTACCAACAAAGGATGACCATATCCATTGCCTGTCACATTAAGCGGGACCGTGGAGGTTATGAATTCTTCGGTAAGTCTCTGCTTTGCGCTCATTAATTTTACACTCCCGTGCCATTGGCATAATCAGCCCAGTTTTTCTGTTGTTCGTGGAGCTGGTGGTGGACAGGGGGACTTGTCACCCTGGTTAGCAGCAGCCACCAAGCCCCTGGGCCCGGTAGCCCTTACTCCATCTTGTAGATGTCAGCTAGTCCCTGAACTCGTCCTTTTTCCCAGGCGGCAGCCTCCTGCCCTTCATAAGGATGCTCTTCATCTCGCGAGTCATACCCAAAAACAATACCGGCATAATAGCCTTCTTGCCACGGCACGGTTTCCAGCATCTGCGAATCATGACTCATAACGGTTTCACCACCGCCGCCGTTGTAGTGATCTGTCATCAGCATTTTCCGTGGTCAGTTGGCTTTGTGCTCGGGGGCACAAACGGGCGTACCAGTCAGCAACCGCGTGCAATATCGCGGCATGATGGAATCGGCGGCGCTTAGCTGTTCCAAACCTTCCACACCGGTTGCGATGTCTCACAGGCAGTTATCCAGTCGCCGATTTCCTGAATCATCTGCTGGGCCCGCTCCTCGTCGATATCGCCAATGTCTAGTTGACGCCACACGAAGCCAAGAAACGTACCCACTCCTTCGGGGAATTTAACGTTATCTTGATTCAGATTCATTTCCAGAAAGGGTGCGCCTTCGCAGTCGGCGTCACCATTAATCGCCTGGTGTGAAATGTGCCATCCAGTGTCGATCTTTTTGACTCGGAGTGAGGTGTTTGCTGACCAGCGAAGTGTTCGATAAGTAAGCTTGAATTCCATGGTTCTCACCTTCATTGAGGTCCCGATGTTCGTGGAGCTTGAACCGCCCCGGGTTTC
>NZ_LJQT01000484.1:0-565 GCF_001400515.1 Pseudomonas meliae
TGTCTACACCCTCTTAGGGGTGAATCTGGTTCGGGTGGATCGCAGGGAGCGCATCGGTCTGCTGGGTGACACCACTACGCAGCACAAACTGACGCTGGGCAATGATCTGACGTTCGGTAACTGGGCACTGCATTCCAACCTGGTTCGCTATGGCGAGTTCACCAGCTACCAGGCCGACAAGGTCAACGATCAGACCTTCAGCGCGGCGTGGCTGCTGGACCTCGCAGTAGACTACACACTCAAGAACTGGGTCTTCACCCTGGGCGGCGACAACATCACCGACAAATACCCCGAGAAACTCAACGACTTCTCGTCCAGTGGCGGCAACCTGGCTTACAGCACGTTCTCGCCTTACGGGTATAGCGGGGCGTTTTACTACGGCAAGGTGACGTACAACTGGTAATTTGACTTGCCGCTGATTGTCGTCCCAATGCTTCGCGTTGGCATACAGCTCGTGACGCTTCGCGTCATATCTGTGCTGCAACACAACGGCATGTCTTGCCCGTAGTCACTGCACATAAATGAAAGCGATTTTTTGTCGCGACGGCACTGACGACGCAGAGTG
>NZ_LJQT01000184.1:0-1417 GCF_001400515.1 Pseudomonas meliae
TGTTCTAACCCGGAGCGAGCTGCACTTGACCCTGGTGATGAAACCGAAACGGCGTTGCTTGCCACACAGCAGGTTCATCTATCCAGGAGGTCGACTCAATGCATCGTCCTATCACCGCAGGCCATACCACCTCACGTCTCATCCTAGATCAGTTAAAACAAATATCACGTACCCCATCGGAAAGTAGCGCGCAATCAGCACTTTCTCAGCAAGCAAGCATGAGCAGCCCAGTTTTGGAGCGGTCGAAAAGTGCGCCAGCTTTATTGACTGCGGCACAGCGCACGATGCTTGCACAAGTGGGAGCCTGTAACTCTCATCTGACCTCAGACGAAAACATGGCCATCAATGAACTGAGATTACACAAGCCCCGGTTACCTAAGGATACGTGGTTTTTCACTGATCCTAACAAGGACCCGGATGATGTCGTGACCTACACCTTGGGCAAGCAATTGCAGGCTGAGGGCTTTGTGCACATCACGGACGTAGTGGCAACACTGGGTGATGCTGAAGTTCGCTCTCAACGTGCCGAGATGGCCAAAGGCGTGTTCAACAAGCTTGAGTTGCATGACGTGCATGTGTCGCGTGGTCGGGATTACGCAATGAATTTGCTTCAGTCGAAGGAACATGCCAAATTTTTACTGGAAGGTCATGCTTTAAGGGCTGGACCTGGTGAAATACACCGCGACAGCTTGCAGGACATGAGCAGGCGCCTGGCCCGTGCGCCACATGGAGTCGGTATTGTCGTAATTGCAGGCATGAGTGATATCAATGCTCTCATCACTACCTGCCCGGATATGGTGCGCGAACGGGTTGATGACATAACCATCATGGGCGGCGTCGAGCCTTTAAAGGACGCAGATGGTTTTGTACAGCCTGATGCACGCGCTTACAACAATGCGACCGACATGGACGCTGCGCGCAGTCTTTATCGAAAAGCGCAGGAGCTTGGCATTCCACTTCGTATAGTGACAAAGGAGGCGGCCTATAAAACGGCGGTTTCGCCTTCATTTTACGAAGGGATAGCGGGGAGCGGACATCCAGTAGGCCACTATCTGAGAGACGTTCAGAAGAGTGCGTTGAAAGGCCTCTGGGAAGGTATTCAAGCTGGATTGCTTCCCGGGTTGGATGACTCATGGTTCTTTCGGACGTTCATGCCGAATGCACAGATTGAAGCAGCACAACTGGATAAAAATAAAGAGAGTTCGTTTGAAGATATCTGGCCTAAGGTGACGAAGCTAAACCTGTATGATCCTCTGACATTACTGGCCTCAGTGCCAGGGGCGGCAAAACTGCTATTTAAACCAAAAGCTATACACACAGAAGGATTTGGTGTTGTAGAGCAAGTAGGTCCAGATGATGTGACGCATCCAGAGAAAGCAAAGTTATTGATGTCCGCTTTAGCCAAATCTGCGCTTGC
>NZ_LJQT01000055.1:0-1726 GCF_001400515.1 Pseudomonas meliae
TGCAGCGCCTCCTTAAGATTGAAGTGGTTTTTTATTGCGCTACTGCTATCGATAAAGTGCTCAAAACTTGCGATCCCCTGTGCGCCTTCGATGTCCGCTGGCAACAGCCGAGCATGCAAAATCAGATTATATTGATTATCAAGACCTAATATCAGGCAAGGTTTTTTTAGGCTAAAGTCATTAGCTTGAAGTAGCTCACGACTAAATCCTTCGTACTTATCTTGATACGCACCAAGAGTGCTATGTAAATAAATACAACCGTCACGTTCTCCATAAATCTTAACGGGAATATCGTCGTTGACCATAAAGCGATAAACCTCATCCTCGAACTGCTTTCCGGGTGGCGTAGGTAGCTTGTAACGCGCTATCAGAGCATCCACCCATCGATCAAAATTTGTTTTCATATGTTTTTCCCATTCGTAGATGACACATATGATATGTGTGGTCGATATTATGGGTTTAGTTCCATAGCGGCATACCAAGATTCCGGGCGGCCCGTATTTTTCGGCTGGATTTAGTGTGGCATTGTAGTGGTCAACTGATCCCGGACACGACGTTAAGTTTTTTCTCGGCCTGAGCCGGTGGCAGTCCACCATTAAATTGGTGCGGTCGAATCCAGTTGTACCGGTGCATCAAAAAATGGCTGATATCCCGCTGAGCTTGTTGGACCGTCGTGTAGCCCATGGTCGGTATCCACTCGGTTTTAAGGCTCCTGAACACCCGCTCCATCGGCGCATTATCCCAACAATTTCCTCGCCGGCTCATGCTCTGACGCATGCGATATCGCCAAAGGCGCTGGCGAAAACTCCGGCTTCCATATTGCGAGCCTTGGTCGGAGTGGAACAGCAAACCTTGAGGCTTCCCTCGCTGCTCGTAAGCCATGTCCAAGGCCTTGATGACCAAGTCGGCATCCGGCTTTCCCGACAACGCCCAACCCACAACACGGCGGGCAAAAAGATCTAGCACAACCGCCAGATACTGCCATTTCCCTTGAGCCCAGGTGTAAGTGATATCGCCACACCAGACGTGGTCAGGAGCGGACACATCAAACTCCCGGTTCAAAATATTAGGAATGTCGGGCCGCTCGACCGTCGCCTTTTTGTAAGCATGCGATCCCGGTTGTTTGCTGACCAACTCCAGCTCGCGCATCAGGCTGCGCACCTTGAATCGCCCGATCCGCTCGCCGTCGTCCTGCATCATGGCCGTGATGCTACGGCTACCGGGAGCACTGCGGCCTTGGGTGAACAACTCGTTCACCCGACTGCGCAATCGAAGGCGTTCTACATCCGGTGTGCGGCGCCTGAGACGCCGAGCGTAGTAGCACGAGCGGGTCACTTCAAACACCTTGCACAGCCAATCAACCGGCTCGTGGATGCTCAACTGGTCAATCAGCGCGAACCCTCGAGATCTTCCGATATTAAGAGCGCGGTAGCCTAATGAGATGGTCGCCCCCACACCCTGCGAGGGCTAAGCTTTAGCAGGGTGCTTTATTTTCGGAGGGCATCATCATGAGCGAGTCAGCGCTGATAGGTATTGATCTCGGTAAACATACGTTCCATCTGCACGGCCAGGATAAGTCAGGCCGGGAGGTGTTTCGCAAAAAATGTTCACGGGCGCAAATGATGCAATTTTTGCCAGCTCGCAGAGCTGTGTCGTGGCAATGGAGGCCTGTGCGGGGTCGCACTGTGTTGCTCGTCAGTTGGCGGCGAGACTGTCAGAAATTTTG
>NZ_LJQT01000261.1:0-949 GCF_001400515.1 Pseudomonas meliae
GAAACCCGGGGCGGTTCAGGTTGGGATGCCAGGCACAAGAACGCTATGGCGGTGCTCAGTGACTTTTTTCGCAGCGACCAAAGCTTGTCTATTTCGGAATATCAGTGCCAGTATTCGAGCATTAACGTGCCCCGTCGGATCAACCCGATTAACCGGATCCCCCCCACAGTACCCATACGCATTCACCCCACCCTCACCAAACGGGCTCAGACTGTCCGGGCTGTTGAACCTCATCAACACCGGGTTAAACGCCCGATACCCATTCCCCAGCAAATAGTGCCCCGTCACCGGGTCAACCCGCTGGCCAGTAAAGCCCGGCAGGCTTGCGCGGCCTGAAGGATGACGATGTCCGTAAGGCGTGTAGGCAAACTCCAACCCCTGAGCGGCAATCACTGACTGCTGTTGATCCGTCGCCAACAGCGCGCCGTCGCGCTGATTATTTTCTGCACTCAGGCACGCCAGCAAATGCTCATCCGTGCGCATAAGCGTGTGCTGGACCTGCCCCTGAATCTGCGTAGCCAAGAGTGTCTTCTGATAAAAAAGGCGAGTGCTGCCCTGCCCCGCGGCCGAACAATCGGCCAGGCGATCCAATGGATCGTAGCGATAAACACAGAGCACGGATTGCCCAGACGAAGCCATGGCTTCACTCCTTTGAAGTCACCCATGGCAGCAAGTCTGGGCTGACTATCTGCTTGCGCCCAGCTAGCAGAACTACTAGGTGCCAGGCCGAAAGGCGCTGAACACAGTCATGCCGGCGCACAGACCGAAGCGCCCTTCACTCATTGATGGGCGTGACTTAAACGCAACAAAACTTATTATCAGCGTCATGGTTAAAAGGCGCTCCGCCTACCCCTTTAACCAACTGGGTGGTTGGCCATTATCGGAATCGATTTGACGCGCCCGCCCGCTTCTCGATAGTGCCACTGCCACCTCTAAGAGGGTGTAGACA
>NZ_LJQT01000101.1:0-3751 GCF_001400515.1 Pseudomonas meliae
TTTGTCTACACCCTCTTAATATTTTTTTGCTCGAAAATCTCGCATTCAAGCCAAAATAGGACAAAAGACCCTGTAACTATTAGGGGGTAAGTCCTTTTTTTGCGGCGAGCGAGAAGTTGTTTTAACGCGACATAAGGTTACATCTGTAGGTGTTTTCTTTCATTGACTACCTGAAATGCTGCTCAGATCTGCTCTTGGGGCAGCTGGTAATTCCGGGCCTGAGCGACCAGCCAGTCGCGAAATGCGCTGAGTGACGCCGATTCCACTTTGCGCTCGGGAATAATCAGGTGGTAGGCCTTGCTGCTGGACAGCGAACAGGCGTTGGCGATCACCAGGCGCTTTTCATGCAGTTCGCGCTGAATAAGGAAGGGCGGGATCAGTGCCACACCCATGTCGTGCATGGCTGCCTGCGCAAGCATCGAAAACAGCTCGTAGCGAGGGCCGGTCATATCGCGGGCCACATCCATGCCCTGCGCGTTGAACCATTGGCGCCACGCATAGGGGCGCGTGGTTTGTTGAAGCAATGGCAGCTCGGCGAGCTCGCTTGCTTGCAGATGGTCTCGCCCGTTCAGGAACGAGGGGCTGCAGACCGGCATGGAGTTTTCACCCATCAGCCGATGCGACTGGGTGCCGGACCAGTCGGCGTCGCCGAAATAGATAGCAGCATCGAAGTCGGTGTCAGCAAACAGAAAAGGGCGCGTGCGGTTGGTCAGGTGAACCGTGACATCAGGGTGCTTGTGCTGGAAGTCCTTAAGGCGTGGCAACAGCCATTGAGTGCCGAACGTCGGCACCACGGCGAGCTCGATGGCGTTGGCGCCTTGTTGGCCCATGACCGACAGGGTGTCACGCTCGACTGCGTCCAGTTGCTGGGCCACGCGGCGGCTGTAGGAAAGGCCTGCCTCCGTGAGCTTCACACCCCGTCGAGAGCGCCGGAACAGCTTAACGCCGAGAAACTCCTCAAGTCCGCCAATCTGTCGGCACACCGCGCCTTGTGTCAGGGACAGCTCGTGAGCGGCTTTGGTAAAGCTTTCGTGTCGGGCAGCTGCTTCGAAACTGACCAGTGCAGTGGTGCTGGGTATTTTGCGTCTCATATCCTTTCTTCTCACTGGTCTTTTTGTTATGCGGGCCTGATGCGGCTCTTGGAGTGAGAAATTAGCACAAGAGGTTGATAAAACCTCGTTTGTCTCCGGATGACACCAGGACTAGGATCGTTACAGGATTTTTCAGCTGAACGTGAGGAACATGCATGAGCGGTAAAGCAAGTTTTAACTGGATCGACCCATTGCTGCTGGATCAACAGCTCACTGAAGAAGAACGCATGGTTCGCGACACTGCCGAGCAGTTCGCCCAGAGCAAGCTGGCCCCGCGCGTGCTTGAAGCCTTCCGTCACGAGAAAACCGACCCGGCCATCTTTCGCGAGATGGGCGAAGTGGGGTTGCTGGGTGCAACGATTCCGGAAGCGTTTGGCGGCAGTGGCTTGAATTACGTCTGTTATGGGCTGATCGCCCGTGAAGTCGAGCGTATCGATTCAGGCTATCGATCAATGATGAGTGTGCAGTCCTCGCTGGTCATGGTGCCAATCAATGAATTCGGTACGCAGGCCCAGAAAGAGAAGTACCTGCCTAAACTGGCCTCGGGCGAATGGATTGGCTGCTTCGGCCTGACCGAGCCCAACCATGGTTCAGACCCAGGGGCGATGATCACTCGTGCCCGGAGTGTCGAGGGTGGTTATCGCCTGAGCGGCAGCAAGATGTGGATTACCAACAGCCCGATCGCGGATGTGTTTGTGGTGTGGGCCAAGGACGATGCTGGCGATATCCGCGGTTTCGTTCTCGAAAAGGGCTGGGCAGGTCTGAGCGCCCCGGCTATTCATGGCAAGGTCGGTCTGCGTGCGTCGATCACTGGCGAGATCGTCATGGATAACGTGTTCGTGCCTGAAGAAAACATCTTCCCGGACGTGCGCGGTCTGAAAGGTCCGTTCACCTGTCTCAATTCTGCGCGCTACGGTATTTCCTGGGGCGCGCTGGGTGCGGCGGAGTTCTGCTGGCACACCGCGCGGCAATACACCCTCGACCGTCAACAGTTTGGGCGTCCGCTGGCGGCCAATCAGCTGATCCAGAAAAAGCTGGCGGACATGCAGACTGAAATCACTCTGGCGCTGCAAGGCTGCCTGCGTTTGGGACGCATGAAAGACGAAGGTACGGCTGCCATAGAGATTACCTCGATCATGAAGCGCAATTCCTGCGGCAAGTCGCTGGATATCGCGCGCATGGCTCGCGACATGCTGGGCGGTAACGGTATCTCGGACGAGTTCGGCATCGCCAGGCATCTGGTCAATCTGGAAGTAGTGAATACCTATGAAGGTACGCACGATGTGCACGCGTTGATTCTAGGGCGTGCGCAGACCGGCATTCAGGCCTTCTATTAAGGAGGGCTGATCATGGGGGCGCTTTCACATATCCGGGTGCTCGACTTGTCCAGGGTCCTGGCCGGGCCTTGGGCCGGGCAGATCCTTGCTGACCTGGGGGCTGACGTCATCAAGGTCGAGCGACCAGGATGTGGCGATGACACTCGTTCGTGGGGTCCGCCATTTCTTCAGGACGCGGCCGGGCAGAACACCACCGAGGCTGCTTACTACCTGTCGGCCAATCGCAACAAGCAGTCAATCACCATCGACTTCACGCGGCCGGAAGGGCAGAAGCTGGTACGGGAGCTGGCGGCGAAGTCGGATATTGTCATCGAGAACTTCAAGGTTGGCGGGTTGGCGTCTTATGGTCTGGATTACGAATCGCTCAAGGCTGTTAATCCACGTCTGATCTATTGCTCCATTACCGGTTTCGGTCAGAGCGGGCCGTATGCGACGCGTCCGGGTTACGATTTCATGATCCAGGCACTTGGCGGCCTGATGAGCCTAACCGGTCTGCCGGACGGTGAGGAGGGCGCGGGCCCGGCGAAAGTTGGCGTTGCGCTGACCGACATCCTGACAGGTCTGTATTCGACAACGGCCATTCTCGCCGCCCTTGCTCATCGCGATCAAAGCAATACAGGGCAATACATTGATATGGCGCTGCTCGATGTGCAGGTGGCGTGTCTGGCTAATCAGGCCATGAACTACCTGACCACGGGCGTTGCGCCCAGGCGCTTGGGCAATGCTCATCCCAATATAGTGCCGTATCAGGCTTTTCCTACAGCCGATGGCGACCTGATCCTGACTGTGGGGAATGACAGCCAGTTCAGAAGGTTTGCCGAAGTGGCGGGGCAGCCACAGTGGGCTGATGATTCGCGCTTCCTGACCAACAAGCTGCGCGTGGCTCATCGTGCCGAACTGATTCCGTTGATTCGTCAGGCTACCGTGTTCAAGACCACCGCCCAGTGGGTTGACGAACTTGATGCGGCTGGCGTGCCGTGCGGCCCGGTCAATGATCTTGCTCAAGTATTTGCGGATCCGCAGGTTATGGCGCGGGGGCTTGCTATAGAGATGCCGCACGCGTTGGGCGGGCGCGTTCCGCAGGTCGCCAGTCCGATCAGGCTATCGGAAACGCCAGTCGAATATAGAAGGGCGCCTCCTTTGTTGGGCGAGCACACGGCGCAAGTGCTTCAAGAGCTATTAGGGCTTGAGTGTGAAGAGGTTGCAGCGCTGCGCAAGTCTGGGGTCTTGTAGCTATATAGAAGAAAGCGTTTGCGAAGGGCTTTTCGATATAGCTACAGGGCCTTAATGGGTAATTTCGATGTTTTTGAAATTAACGGTTGA
>NZ_LJQT01000433.1:0-2241 GCF_001400515.1 Pseudomonas meliae
TTGTCTACACCCTCCTAACAAAACCTATATAAAGAAGGGCTTTATAGCGAGGATCTTTTGAAGGGGGCTCGGCGCTTGCATAGTTCAGACGTCTGTAGGACGCGTGTATATTGCTAAATAATTCAAATAAAACTTTTATTTAATGTTTACTTGCTCATTTACAGTGACTATTATTGCCCCACTGTATCCCTGCAACCTACACAACATAAGGTCTCCTCATGTCCCTGATCAACGAATACCGCGCCACAGAAGAAGCCATCAAAGAACTGCAAGCCCGTTTGAAGAACCTGTCGCAAGACGACAAACTGCAAACCGAGCTGGAATTCGAAGGCAAACTGCGTACGCTGATGGGCGAATATCAAAAGTCGCTGCGTGACATCATTGCCCTGCTGGATCCGGATGCCAAGGTAAACAAAGCCCCCCGTGGCGGCGCTGTTAAACCTGCCGGTACCAAACGCGCCCGCAAGGTCAAGCAATACAAGAACCCGCACAACGGTGAAGTCATCGAAACCAAAGGTGGCAACCACAAGACATTGAAAGAGTGGAAAGCCAAGTGGGGCAGTGACGACGTCGAAAGCTGGGCCACTCTGCTGGGCTAAGCTTCAAACGCTCGCGCTTCATTGCGATTGCAAAAACGCCAGCCTGCTGGCGTTTTTTATTGTCCGTTATTTATACACCCAGACGTTTACTCAGCGCCTGCGCGTAATCCTGCCATTGGCGCAATACCTCCAACTGCTCTGGCGCGGCACTAAGAGAGCATTCAGCCAGCGCAGTCGCAAAGTCCTTCAGGGTATTGGGCGCCCCCCGTTCCGGGTCGCTCAGCCGCTGCTGACAGAAGTCCTGCCACCGCTGTTGCTCTTCACTGCTCAAGGTGTCAGGAAAGTTACGAGCGCGGTACCTGAATAACAATTCAGGCAAGCGGGCGTCATCAAACGGCCACGCGTCACGTGCCAGTTGTTCGGGCTCGGCTTGCCGAACTTGCTCGCACAGTCGACGATCACGGTCACCGATAAAACCGTCATATAACTGCTGTTCTGGATCCTCACTTGCAGCAAAATCTTCCTTGCCATAAAGGACGCTCAGTTTATCCTGCCAAACTTCACGGCTCTCACTCAACTGCGTTGCGCGTGCCTGGTAGCCCGCCATATCCAGTTGCAGCCGCTGCTGATCTTCGCTGCGTAGCACCCCCAGGGGGGCTATCACCGGGCAACGGTTTATATGCAGTAATTTGAGCGGCACCGGCAATTCGCCTTCCCCCAGCGCTTCATGCCGGGTATATAAACGCTGCTTGAGTATTTCAGCGTCGTCTTGCAACAACGGTGAAGGGTCAAGGTGCAGGTCACAGACGATCAGCGCGTTGCGGTTATGCGGGTGCCATGCCAACGGCAGCACCACGCCAAGGTAATTGCGTGCCGCAGAAAAACGTCCCGATATATGCACCAGTGGCTGCATCAGACGAACCTGCTCCTGGACTTTCTGTTTACTGCGTAATGCGAACAGGTAGTCATAAAGCTTCGGCTGTTTTTCACGAATCAGGCGCGCCAGGGCAATAGTTGCACGCACGTCGGATAACGCATCATGCGCCTGTCCATGATCAATGCCGTTGGCAGCAGTCAGTCGTTCCAGCTTGAGTGTGACGCGACCGTCCTGTTCGGGCCAGACAATGCCGTCGGGGCGTAATGCATAGGCCGCGCGCACGACATCAATCAGATCCCAGCGGCTGTTACCGCCCTGCCACTCGCGTGCATAAGGGTCGAAGAAGTTGCGATAAAAACTGTAACGCGTGACTTCATCGTCAAAACGCAAGGTGTTGTAACCCGCACCACATGTCCCTGGCGCAGATAGTTCGGCATGTACGCGGGTCATGAAATCCGCCTCGCACAAGCCTTTTTCCGCCAGCGTGGCCGGCGTTATTCCGGTAATCATACACGCAACGGGATGGGGCAGAATGTCGTCACTTAGCTGGCAATGAAGATTGACCGGCGGCGCGATTTCATTGAGTTCGGTATCGGTGCGGATGCCGGCCATCTGCAGCGCACGGTCATTGCGCGGGTTGATGCCGGTGGTTTCGTAGTCGTACCAGAAAATGCTGGAAGTCACGGGCTGATCCTGAACAAAAGACCCGCGAAGTGTAGGGCGTGACAGGTGTCATTGCCTAATCGGGTAATATCCGGCGTACCGGGAAATGTTTTCTTACAGCCCGCGTCTTGAATGGTCGGTTGCTTAGGGAGGCGCTGCAAA
>NZ_LJQT01000152.1:0-2677 GCF_001400515.1 Pseudomonas meliae
AGCGTCCCGAAAGGCATTACTACGCAGGGTGAACGATAGTCAACGACACCCAGTCAGCCCTGATCCTCGATCGGATAGCGGCTGTCATTCAGGCTTTCCTTGATCTTGCGCAGGTGCGGCTGGAAGTCAACGCCGCGGCGCAGGGTCATGCCGGTGGCCAACACATCGAGAACGGTGAGCTGGATGATCCGAGAGGTCATCGGCATGTAGATGTCCGTGTCTTCCGGCAATGGAATGTTCAGGCTCACAGTGCTGGCCTGCGCCAGTGGCGAGCCAGCGGCGGTCAGGCCCAGCACCGAAGCGCCATTTGCACGGGCGATGCGGGCCACTTCCACCAGCTCGCGCGTGCGCCCGGTGTAGGAAATGATCACGAACAATTCGCCGGTATGGGCCACCGACGCAATCATCCGTTGCATCAGCACATCGGCATGCGCCGTGACCGCCAGGTTGAAACGGAAGAATTTGTGCTGCGCATCAAGCGCCACCGGCGCCGAGGCACCCAGCCCGAAAAAGTGGATCTGCCGTGCCTGGATCAGCATGTCCACGGACTTGCTGATCAGCGCCGGGTCCAGTTGCTGGCATGCGCTGTCGAGCGAAGCAATGGCGCTACCGAAAATCTTCTGGGTATAGGCCTCGGGATTGTCGTCGGCTTCCACAGCGCGGCTGACATAGGCTGCGCCGCTTGCCAGGCTCTGGGCCAGTTGCAGTTTGAGCTCCGGATAACCGCTGACGCTGAACGAACGGCAGAAGCGGTTGACCGTCGGTTCGCTGACCTTGGCGGCCTGGGCAAGCGCTGCAATGCTCAGCCGCGTTGCCATCTGCGGGTTGAGCAGGATCACTTCGGCCACCTTGCGCTCGGCCTTGTTCAACTCATCGAGTCGGCCCTGGATTTGCTCCAGGAGGTTTCTTACGCGGTCCATTCAAAGTCCTTGTCGGGGGCTGATTCACCAACGGTTTTGGCCTGAGCTTTTTTTAGCTCTTTAGCCTGTAGCAAAGGTGGCCTATCGTACTGAGGGCCTGTGTTGATCACCACTGGAATATGCTTTTAGGCAGAATGTTGTGGTTATTACTACATATGGCCTTGAGTAACGCCTTTAAAAAAGGTATTTGTAGCCTAACTTGATAAAAGAACCAACATTATGCCCTTGATTACGGTTGAACCGTGCACATTTGCCCTGTTTGGTGCCCTGGGGGACCTGGCGGTACGCAAGCTGTTCCCGGCTCTTTATCAGCTTGATCGCGCTGGACTGCTGCACGAAGACACAAAAATTCTTGCCCTGGCGCGTGAACCCGGCGACGAACAGTCGCATCTGGCGTATATCGAAAAATCCATGCGCCGCTTCATTCCCGAGGCCGAACTCGAGCCCGACAACCTGGGCCGGTTTCTGGCGCGCCTCAGCTACCTGCATGTCGACTTCCTCAAGGCCGAGGATTACGTCGCACTCGCCGAGCGCGTCGGCAATGCCGAAACCTTGATCGCCTATTTCGCCACACCCGCCTCGGTCTACGGTGCCATCTGCGAGAACCTTGCGTCGGTCAACCTCGCTGAGCGCACGCGTGCCGTACTGGAAAAACCCATCGGTCACGACCTGGCCTCTTCGCGCCGGGTCAATGACGCTGTTGCGCAGTTTTTCCCGGAAAACCGCGTTTATCGTATCGACCACTATCTGGGCAAGGACACGGTACAGAACCTCATCGCTCTGCGCTTCGCCAACAGCCTGTTCGAAACCCAGTGGAACCAGAACCATATTTCGCACGTGGAGATCACGGTGGCCGAGAAGGTCGGCATCGAGGGCCGTTGGGGCTACTTCGATCAGGCCGGTCAATTGCGCGACATGATTCAGAACCACTTGCTGCAACTGCTTTGCCTGATCGCCATGGACCCGCCCAGCGATCTGTCGGCAGACAGTATTCGCGACGAGAAGGTCAAGGTGCTCAAGGCGCTGGCACCGTTCACGCCCGAGCGTTTGGCGACCCAAGTGGTGCGTGGCCAGTACACCGCTGGCTACAGCGAAGGCAAGGCGGTGCCGGGTTATCTGGAGGAAGAGAACTCCAACACCCAGAGCGATACTGAAACCTTCGTCGCGCTGCGTGCCGATATCCGCAACTGGCGCTGGTCGGGTACGCCGTTTTATCTGCGTACCGGCAAGCGCATGCCGCAGAAAATGTCGCAGATCGTGATCCATTTCAAAGAGCCGCCGCACTACATCTTCGCGCCTGAACAGCGTTTGCAGATCAGCAACCGCCTGATCATTCGCCTGCAGCCCGACGAAGGTATTTCCTTGCAGGTGATGACCAAGGACCAGGGGCTGGACAAAGGCATGCAGCTGCGCAGCGGGCCCTTGCAACTGAATTTTTCCGACACCTACCGCAGCGCTCGTGTCCCCGACGCTTATGAGCGGTTGTTGCTGGAAGTCATGCGTGGCAATCAGAACCTGTTTGTCCGCAAAGATGAAATCGAGTACGCCTGGCAATGGTGCGATCAGTTGATCGCTGGCTGGAAGAAGGCGGGCGACGCGCCCAAGCCTTATCCGGCCGGAACCTGGGGGCCAATGAGCTCCATTGCCCTGATTACTCGTGACGGGAGATCCTGGTATGGCGATATGTGACCTTGAGCTGCCAGCAGGGCTGGTAGCACGTGATTTCGACACACCGCAGCAACTGGCTGATGCGCTGG
>NZ_LJQT01000152.1:2688-4036 GCF_001400515.1 Pseudomonas meliae
GCCGAGCGCCTGAAGCAGGCAATTGGCGAAAACGGTCTGGCGACCCTGGTGGTGTCCGGTGGTCGCAGTCCTGTGGCCTTTTTCAAGAGCCTGGCCGTGCAGCCGCTGGACTGGTCGAAAGTAGTCATCAGCCTGGCTGACGAGCGTTTCGTGCCGACCGAGCATGCCGACAGCAATGCGGGCCTGCTGCAGCGCCACTTGCTGCATGGTCCTGTGGCGGAGGCGAAGTTTCTGGGGTTGTACAGCGTGGCGGGCAGTGTCGAGGAGGCAGCGCTGGCTGCCGATCAGGCGCTGGCCGAACTGCCACCGATTGATGTATTGATTCTGGGCATGGGCGACGACGGGCATACCGCGTCGCTGTTCCCTGGTAGCCCGAACCTGAAAGAAGCCCTTGATCTGCAAGATGAGCGCCGCTGCCTGCCGATGCTCGCACCGAGTGTGCCGCATCAGCGCCTGACCCTGACCCGCCGCCTGTTGGCGTCGGCACGTTCGCCGATCCTGTCGGTGTCCGGCCAGGCCAAACTCGACACCCTGCGCACCGCGCTGGCGGGCGATGACCTCGCCGAGATGCCGGTGCGTGCGTTTCTCAACCCGTCTCTCGAGATTTACTGGTGCCCATAAGCAAAGGAAACGTCGCCATGACACAGAACGAAAATAATCAGCCGCTCATCAGCATGGCGAACAAGATTGCCCAGATTGACGAACTCTGCGCCAAGGCAAAGATTCTGCCGGTCATCACCATTGCCCGTGACCAGGATGTGCTGCCTCTGGCCGATGCTCTGGCCGCTGGCGGCATGACTGCACTGGAAGTTACGCTGCGCTCGGCGTTCGGTCTGAGCGCCATCCGTATTCTGCGTGAGCAGCGCCCGGAGCTGTGTGTGGGCGCCGGCACCATTCTGGACCGCAAGATGCTGGCGGACGCCGAGGCGGCAGGTTCGCAGTTCATTGTGACCCCTGGTAGCACGCAAGACCTGCTGCAAGCCGCAGTCGACAGCCCGCTGCCCCTTTTGCCGGGCGTCAGCAGTGCTTCGGAAATCATGATCGGTTATGCCATGGGCTATCGCCGCTTCAAGCTGTTTCCGGCCGAGATCAGCGGCGGTGTGGCGGCAATCAAAGCCCTGGGCGGACCTTTCAATGAGGTGCGTTTCTGCCCGACTGGCGGCGTCAACGAGCAGAACCTGAAGAGCTACATGGCCTTGCCCAACGTCATGTGCGTGGGCGGGACCTGGATGATTGATAACGCCTGGGTCAAGAATGGCGACTGGGGCCGCATACAGGAAGCCACTGCGCAGGCAATGGCGTTGTTTGACTGATTTTCAGGATTTCGGAGTCAGCCCCTTTGCGGCTG
>NZ_LJQT01000152.1:4063-4573 GCF_001400515.1 Pseudomonas meliae
CGGAGCACCGTTTTTTTCTCCCCCGGACCGCCTCTTTGTTTATCCCTTGTCCTTGAACGACTGACGCGGACGTGTGCGCAATGGGTCCAATAGCGCGCCAAGGCCGTTGTGATCGATTTCCTGCATCAATGCCAGCAAACCTCCCAGTTCACCTTTCGGAAAGCCTTCTCGCGCGAACCAGTTCAGATAATGACCTGGCAAATCGGCGATCAGCCGTCCTTTATATTTGCCAAACGGCATTTCCTGCGTCACCAATAACCTGAGTTTCTCCGGGTTCACCTGCAAGCCTCCCATCAATACATGTCGAACAGCACGATACGTGCATTCTGCATGCAGGCCAAACGACAGATCATGCAGAAGTCACGAACAGCCAATTGTGAAAATTTCGTAACTCATTGATTTTAAGCAATTATCTCCACATAAAAAACTGGCACGGTGTCTGCAATTACCTATACATCGAACACTTTCGTATCAACCTGCCATTAGGGACTCTCCGATCAAGTTTCCCTA
>NZ_LJQT01000308.1:0-15580 GCF_001400515.1 Pseudomonas meliae
CTTGATCGGAGAATCCTTAGTATTGTTTTTCATTAAACCCGAATAAAAACCAAAACCTTGCCAAAAACAAAGACCTGTAAGAATAATCGTTAATTAATAAACGGCTGAAGAAATCTCCTACAGAAAATACAGAAAAATTACGACTATCAATTTAATGAAATCATAAATAACCCGCCAGCCGAGCCACGTTGGAATCGTGGCAGGCAAGAGCACACCAGCTCAATAAATAAAAATAATATAGAGGGGCGCAAGATAGACTTGAGCAAACAGAATTACAATCACTTGTTACAATTGACAGCGCCTGACTTGAGGAACTTTCTTGATATGTTTCATTTGCGAAAACCGCCCACAGAGATGAGCGGCTGCGTGCGAGAAAGAGTCGCGCCAGCAGGAACAGGCTTGGCGCTATCCGCTTCTGCCGGTTGCAAGGTCATCTACCACTACACCCCGGCGCAGGCCGAATACCGCTGCGGTCGTCAGACCCACAATCCCCATGACCAGGCTGTAAAGCACGCAAACCCAGATATTCCAGGGCATCAGCGCGATGAGCAGCAATGGCGTGGTACTCGCCCAAAAAGCGTAGGCAATGTTGTAAGTGAACGAGATGCCTGACACACGAATGTTCGCAGGGAACAGTCCGACCATCACCGAAGGCACCACGCCGACAACCCCGCAGGCCAGCCCTGCAATGGCGTAGGCGATACCCAGCGGCATCCATTGCTGGATGAGGCTGGCGTAAAGCACGCCTATACCCAGCGGCAGCAGCAGGCTGTAGATGATGACCCCGCGCCACGCACCGATGCGGTCAACCAGCATGCCTGCCAGCACGCAGCCGATATTGAGGAAGACGATGCCCACTGCGCTCAGGGCGAAGGTATTGCTGGCGCTGATCACGAAGCGCTGCTGCATGACCGTCGGGATAATCACCACCAGCACGACCACCGCGGACGTCAGCACAAACGTCAACAGCGCGGCAGGCAGCAAGGATTGGCGATGATCGCGCAGGACCTGGCCAAGCGGCAGTGCAGGCAGGTTTTCACGCTGGGCGTGCATGGCAATGAACACTGGCGTTTCGTTCAGCCAGCGACGCAGCCAGACGCCCACTACACCGAAAACGCCGCCAAGCAGAAACGGAATGCGCCACGCCCAGTCAAGGATCTCACCCGGGCTGAAGACCCTTGCCAGCCATGTTGCGGTCAGCGCACCGAGCAGGTATCCAAACGTCAGACCGGCTTGCAAAACCCCGAGTGCGTAGCCGCGATGCCCCTGGGGTGCGTGCTCTGCCACGAAGACCCAGGCACTGGGTACCTCGCCGCCGACCGCTGCGCCCTGCAGAATGCGTAACGCCAGCAGCACCAGCGGCGCCCAGTAACCAATCTGTGCGTAGGTGGGCATGATGCCGATCAGCAGACAAGGCAGGGCCATCATCAGAATACTCAGGCTGAACACCCGCTTGCGTCCCAGCCGGTCGGCAAAATGCGCCATCAGAATGCCGCCCAGCGGACGTGCGAGATAGCCTGTCACGAAGATCCCGAAGCTTTGCAGCAGACGCAGCCACTCGGGCATGTCGGGCGGAAAAAACAGCTGGCTGAGGGTCAGCGCAAAGAATACGAAGATAATGAAGTCGTAGATTTCCAGCGCGCCACCCAACGCCGCAAGACCCAGGGTCTTGTAGTCGGCTCTGCTGAAGGGCTGGGGAGTGGATTGAACGATGGCCGTCATGAAGCCCCCGAAACATGGCTGAAAAAAGCGCCTGGCGCTCACAGGGCGCGAAGAATAGCAAAGCTTGCGGGCGCACTGATACGGAGCTGAGGCCTGTAGCGGGAACGATGATCGCAACTATCGTGCGGCGCTCCGCGTCGCATGTCGTTTCTGGACGCTCCGCGTCCTCTTGACGACGCAGAGCGTCATGAACTTCACTCCCACGCTGGAGCGTGAGGAACGATCACTTCAACTATCGTGCGGCGCCCCGCGTCGCATGCCATTTCTGGACGCTCCGCGTCCTCTTGACGACGCAGAGCGTCGTGAACCGCACTCCCACGCTGGAGCGTGTGGAACGAGAATCCCGACGATCGTGCCAACGCTCCGTGCAGTAGAGCCCGTCCACTAAAAGTTGACGGTGGCCGACAATCTTGCCGTTCTGGGTGCGCCCATGAATAGGTAGTCGTCACCCAGATACTCCCCGGCATCACGCCAGTAGCGTTTGTCGAAGAGGTTGTCGACGGTCAGGCGCACGACAGTGTCGTAGCCGCTGATTCGGGTGCTGTAACGGCTGCCGATATTGAACAGTGTGTAGTCATTGACCTGCACGGAGCCTTCACGGTCAGCGTACTTGCTGGCGCTGTACTGCATCCCGCCGAGTAAGGCGAGCCCGGGCACCGGCAGGCTATAGTCCGCTTGCAGGGTGCCACGGTATTTGGGCACATTGAGGGCCTGATGATCGTCATAGGCCTCGGTGCCGCTGTCTTCAACGCGCGCCCGGACGGCCGCCGCACTGGCGGATATCTGCAGGCGGTCGGTCACCCAGCCACTCGCGCCCAGTTCAAGCCCGGTGTTTTTCTGCTCGCCTTGCTGCACATAGGTAAACGTGCCGTCATCGTTGGGCCTGGAATACTGGTAAGCCTGACGGGCTTGAAACACTGCGGCCGTCAGGCTCATACGCTGCCAGTCATACTTGATACCCGCTTCCAGTTGTCGAGACACGGTGGGCGCAAGAATTTCACTGGCGTTGGTAGTGAACCAGGCAGCTGTCCCGCCCAGCGAGAGGCCTTTGCTGTAGCTGGTGTAGAGCGAAACGTTGTCCACCGGTTTGTAGATCAATGCCGCCTGCGGCAGGAACACGTAACGCTCGGTGTGTCTTGCGTCGCTGCCGTCTTCGGTAAACGCCTGCTCGTCGAGCCGCACTTGTCGCCCGCCCAGCACGGTCTGCCAGTGCTCGTTGAAACTGATCCGGTCGGTGATAAACAGCCCGTACTGGCGGCTGTCCAGACGGCGCTCGGTATGTGGCAGTGTCAAAGGCGACGGTGCCACCGATTCAGGCGACTCGTTGATCGTGCCCGAGCCGACGAATTCATTGAAGGTCCCGCGCGTGTCCACGGTGCGGCGGTAGGCGCTGGTGCCGAAGGTCAGCTCGTGCCCCAGTGATCCGGTATTGAACGTACCGGACATTGCCGCTTCGACCTCGTCGTTACGGCGCGTGTCGTCCGGGCTGCGGAAGTCGTAGATGTCGTAGCCACCCTCGGCGCCGAAGTGGTTGGGTACCGCTTCGGCTGCGCAGCTGGCCGAGCCGTAACAGCCCCACGCAAAGGCGCTGTAGTCATCAATGACCACGCGACTGCGCGACGCACTCAGGCTGCCCTTCCAGCTGTCGTTGAACCGGTATTCGAAACGCCCGCTCATGTTCAGCGAGTCGATGCCCACCGGATTGGACCAGTTTGACACCACCGGGCTCTGAAACGCCGCTCTGCAAGCCGGACAGCCCCTTGAGCAACTCGACCTGCTGCTTGTTCTCCAGCGCCACGTTCTGCTCGCCGGCAATGCTGCGGCCGTTGATGCGATAACTGTTGGCCGCGTTCAATGAGAAGCCGCGCACCACAAAGTTTTCGTAATAGCCTACCGGCGCATAGCCGTCGCCGACCGAGGCATCGTTGCGCAGCACGTCACTCAGCAGTTTTGCCTGACGGTCCTTGATCAGCGCTTCGCTGAACACTGAAACCGAGGCAGGCGTATCCAGCAGCGAAGCCTGATCAAACCCGTAAATCGACGCCCGACCAGCTTTATAGTCGCTGGCACCTTCCTGTTCGCTGAACCCGGTCACGTTGACCGCGTCCAGAGTGAGCGGATCCGCAGCCATTAGCTGCGAGGCAACAGCCATGCCCAACGGTAACAATCGCCAGGCATGACGCATGGCAGGTCGGTAGGGCGTACTCATCGATCAGACTCCGCAAGGACAGGTGCCTGGACAGACGCGATGCACCTTCCGGCAGGGGGCCAACCTTTTACGTTCACTGCCGGTTTTTTCAACCTTTGCGTGACGGTCTGCCGGTAAACGAATGACGCGGAAAAACTCTACTTACGTATCAGGGAAAGAAGCCACCGCAAAAAACGTTGCGCACCGGAATAATTAAGCATGAATTAAGTAAGTGTGGCTAATCTGAATTCAACAAAACCGCTGAACCAATCAGCGTGTCACGAATCCATTGAAACAGATCAATCAGAAAGGAATACCCTATGAAACTTATGCCTGCCGTCTTCGCCGCTGTTGCCCTCACTGCTGTTGCAGGTGCCGCCCAGGCCGACGTTGGTCCCGATGAAGTGATCCGCCTTTACAAGTCTCAGGCATTGGGTGACTTTGAACAGTTCAACAAGCAGGCCGTTGCCAAGCACACAGGCTTCACGGTCCACGATACCGAGCTGGAAAAAGAACGCGACGGCCGCCTGGTCTATAAGATCGAACTGAAAGACGCCAAGGGTGTGGAATGGAACTACGACGTCGATGCCAAGACGGGCGAAGTGGTACGTGACGCAAAGGATAACTGATCCGACTGCCCCAACAGTTATCGCACCGAGAAACCATAAGAAAACTCCCACTACATTGTGGGAATTTTCTTTTTCAAAGCTTTAACAAGCTATTACTGAGCCAACCCGACTTTCAGTAACTTCCCCTTGTCTTCATCCGTCAACAAATACAAGTAACCGTCCGGCCCCTGACGCACATCGCGTATCCGCTGTTTCATGCCTTTCAACAGCCGTTCTTCATGAACGATCTTGTCGCCATCAAATTGCAGCCTGATCAATTCCTCAGTGGCCAGCGCGCCGATGAACAGATTGTGATCCCACGCCTTGAACAGGCTGTGGTCATAGAACGCCATACCGCTGATGCCCGGTGACACTTCCCAGACCTGAAACGGTACTTTTGTGCCTTCGACAAACTTGCCTTTGGCTTCCGGAATCGGCTCGCCCGAATAATTGATACCGTGGGTCGCAATCGGCCAGCCGTAATTCTGGCCACGTTCGATGATGTTCAATTCATCGCCGCCCTTGGGCCCATGCTCGTTGGTCCACAACGTACCGGTCCACGGGTTGAGCGCTGCGCCCTGCTGGTTGCGATGGCCGTAGGACCAGATCTCGGGCCGGACGTTTTTCTGCCCGACAAAAGGGTTGTCTTTCGGCACACTACCATCCGGATAGATACGTACGATCTTGCCTTGCAGCTTGTCCAGGTCTTGCGCAGTGGGACGATCGTTGTTCTCGCCCAGCGCGATAAACAGATAACCATCGCGATCGAATACCATCCGCGCGCCGAAGTGGTTGCCCACCGAGAGTTTTGGTTGCTGACGGAAGATAACCTCGAAGTCTTCCAGACGGGTCATGTCTTTGGACAGACGACCACGCCCTGCCGCAGTACCCGCAGTATCTCCCTCGGCAGCGGTTTTGCCACTGCCTTCGGAGTAGGTCAGGTAGACCATGCGGTCCTTGGCGAAGTCCGGGGAAAGCACGACGTCGAGCAGCCCACCCTGTTTTCTTGCCCAGACTTGCGGCACACCGGAAAGCGGCTCGGATAATTTGCCGTCCGCCGACACGATACGCAGGTTGCCGGAGCGCTCCGTCACCAGAATGCCCTGCTTGTCAGGCAGAAATGCCAGTGCCCATGGGTGATCCAGACCTTCGGCAACCGGGGTGACCGTGACGGTGCCTTGTTCGCTTTTGTAGGTTTCCGGGGCGGCGCTTGCCGTCAGCGGCAGGCTCAGAATGGCAGCAGCACACCAAGTGGCGATCAGGGTTTTTCTAAGCATGAGCGTTTCCTTATGCATTGAGTCGACGTCCCGCGGTGAAACGGGCTCGCTTGGTTGAAGATTCAGTTGGCGCGGCTGGGGTCGGTTGTCGGCGTAGAGGGACGCGGAGCATTCTGGCGCGTGGGGTAGCCGTTGCCGATACCGCCGTTCTCCAGCGTAGGCCTGCGCACAGGCGGCGCAATATTGGAGCCGGGCGCGCGGGGCGTGATTGACTCGGTGCCCTGACGGCTGTTGGGGTTGGAGCGCTTGATCGGGCTGTTATAGGGGTTGCTGCTGGCGCCGTTGTTGAGTGTGCTGTTTGGCAGTGTCTGCGCCTGAACAGCACCGATGCCACATGACGCAACCAGCACGCCCCCTACAAGATTGCGCAAAAAACTGTTCATCACTACCTCTTGGCAAAGGTGAAACTGCGGGGTAACCGTGAAGACTCAGGCCTTTGACGGCAGCCCAGGCCTCAGGTTCGACCCGACAGTGT
Source organism: Pseudomonas meliae (assembly GCF_001400515.1). Classification (NCBI taxonomy): domain Bacteria; kingdom Pseudomonadati; phylum Pseudomonadota; class Gammaproteobacteria; order Pseudomonadales; family Pseudomonadaceae; genus Pseudomonas; species Pseudomonas meliae. Next base: position 6,271 of record NZ_LJQT01000308.1, read on the forward strand.
CGATGAGCAAGCATAGCGGTGTGAGAGTTTGTAACAAGGATGGTCAAAGCGCGTACCTTCAGCCATGCGCGACGCCACGCAGGCTTGGCCCTGGCGCAGGGCAAGGAAGCGCCACGCACAGGTCACACATCGTGGTTTGCGGGCGTATCTACGCCGACTTCAAAGGCATCCTGAACGTGAAGACAGTACCCTGCTCTTGTGTCGAGCACACTTCAAGCGTACCGCCATGCGCCAGGGCTATTTCGCTGGCGATATAGAGCCCCAGGCCTAGCCCGGCTTGCGGCTCGTCAGTGATTGGCCGTGAGTAAGGGAGGAACAACTGCGAACGAACGGACTCGGGTATCGGCTCGCCCTGATTGGTAACGCTGAGTAGAAACAGATCACCGCGCACGCCCGCTGTCACCTCGACCGGGCTTTGGGGATCACCGTGACTGATCGCGTTGGACACCAGATTGGACAGCAATTGTGCGATCCGCTCGTGGTCGCAGCGAATACGCTCCAGCATCTTTATATCCGACTTGATCAGCCGGGACGGGTGAACGCGGCGTATCTCTGACACAACATGTTCAAGCGTTTCATCCAGCCTGTGTGCATCATGCATGCTCAGCGGAATACCATGCCCCATCCGGCCGCGGGCAAAGTCGAGCACGTCGTCGACCAGTTGTGAGGCGCGTTTGCCAGACGTCAGGATGTGTTGCACGACTTGCAGGGCCTTTTCATCCAGTGGCCGACGCAGCAGCAATTCGGCACTGGCATTGATGGCAAACAAAGGGTTGCGCAGGTCGTGCCCCAGAACGGCGATGAACTGCTCGCGCAGCTCTGCCACCTCACGCTCGGCCAGAAGGTCTTCACGCACTTGCTGCAGGTTTTCCTCGGCCTCGATCTGCAGTGCCAGAAGACGCGCAAAAGACGCCATCATCGACTCGATGGGGGTACCCGTCAGCTTGGCGGGTTTGGGGTCCAGCGCACAGATAGTGCCGAAAAAGGTGCCATTGGAGAGGAAGATCGGTACCGATATGTAACTCTGGAAGTTGTATAACCGCGGCGTATGGTGCTCACAAAACAGCGGATCCTCAGCGACATGATCAATCACCACAGCCTTGTGGGAGCTGCGAATCTCGTGGCAGATTGTGCTGCTGAGTTCCAGCTCGCCGCCGGGTTTCAAACCAAAATCCAGCTTGTCCAGAACCGCGCAAGCCATCCAGGTACTTTCGGTGACACGCGCCACGGCGGCAAAGCCCAGGCCGGTTGATTCGGTGATGACTTGCAGGATGGCCGGAACCGCGCTGATCCGGCTTATCTTGGCTACATCATTTGAAATGGATTGCCGCATGGAGAACCTGTATCAGCCTTGAGGTAATGGCGCAGCGTTTAGTTTAGGTCTGTAACGATCATTGTGCACCCGTGAATACGCCACGTTGACCGAAAAAAACCTGGCCGTACGTTCACTCATGCAGGAGGGCGCGGGAAGGCCACTGTGAACGTTGTACCCTCCTCAACCGACGAGCGAACCGTCACCTCACCCAGATGGGCTCGAACAATCTCACGAACAATGAACAGGCCAAGCCCGACTGTGCGGGTTTCGTCACTGTCGCTGACCACCCGTACGACCGGTTCGTACAGGTCGTCCACCTTCTCCATCGGTATGGGTTCGCCGACGTTGTGCACCGACAGCTTGATCAGCCAGGTATCGAAGGACGACGTGATCAAAACCTCGCTGCCGTCCGTGCCATAGTTGATGGCGTTGCTCACCAGATTGCCGAGCATTTGCAGGAGACGATCCGGATCCGCCGAGCACGCACCCTGTCCTTCGCTGCGATGCGTCAGCACCCTGTGCGGGAAAACCTGGCGCAGCTCTTCGACGCCTCGAGCAACAACCGCGTGCAGATCGATAGCCTGAGGGACCACGGCAATACCGCTGCCGACGCGGGCATGAGTAAAATCCAGCAGATCCACAATCATGCGGTCGGCCCGATCAGTGGAGTGGTGGATGTGCCCGAGGATTCGTTCTTGTCGCGACTCGAGTTGCGTGCGCTCCAGCAGCCCGGCCGCCATCTTGATTGCCGCCAGCGGGTTACGCAGGTCGTGGCTGACGATGCCAATCATCTGCTCGGCAAAAATGGCCCGTATTTCCGCCTCGGCGTGAGCCAGACGCAGGCGATTGCGTGCCGAGGTAAGTTCTGTCTGAACAGTCATCTGTTGCTGCAACAGCTCTTCGGCGATCTTGCGCGCAGCAAGCAGTTCACGTTCGTACTTGTTGCGCTCCTCGACCATGAACACCGCCACTTCATGCAAAACCCCGGTCGGATGCTCGCGGCGTACGGCATTGAGCATCATGGGAATGGCGCGGCCATCGGCATGGATCAATTCAACCTTGACCTCGGCAATCGACCCCTGGGTCTGTAACAGCGGCGCCCAATGGGTTTGCAGGAAGACTTTGCCTGCCAGACTCAGCAGGTCTTGAAGGCGGCGACCCAGAACAGTTTCACGCTCAAGGCCCAGCCAACGGCAGAACGTCAGATTGGCACGCTCAATGGTGCCATTGGGCAAGGTAACCAACAGACCGCAGGCCGCATGTTCGTACAGGTCTTCTGTCACTGGCAGACTCACCTGTTCAACCGTCCGCCAGAAACTGATTCATGGCGGTTATGCATTGCTGCGGCGCGCTCATGTGCGGGTAATGCCCAACATTGTCGATCATGTGCAAGGTGCTATCGGCAATGACACGGTGCAGGTACTCGCCAACCTGCACCGGCACCACCAGATCATCGCTGCTTTGCATGATCAGCGTCTTGCTTTTGAGTTTCGCGACATCGGCACGATGGTCGGAAAGAAAGGTTACGCGGGCAAACTGCCTGGCAATCTCGGCATTGGTACGACAGAAGCTGCTGGCAAGCTCTTCACCCAGTTCAGGCCGGTCAGAGGCGCCCATGAGTGTCGGCGCCATGGTGCTGGACCAGCCCAGGTAATTGCTTTCCAGCGTCTCAAGCAACGAGTCGATATCAGCGCGAGTGAAGCCGCCGACGTAATCACCGTCGTTGAGGTAATGGGGCGATGGACCCACCATGATATGGCCGTCGAACCGGCCGGGCGACTGCAGTTCAGCAAGCACCGCAATCATGCAACTGACCGAATGACCGACATGCACAACCGGGCCGTTTCCGGCGAACTCGTCGACCAGTTCCAGCAAGTCGCTTGCATAGCCCTTGAGCGACGCATATTTGTGCGGGTACCAGGCCGACACGTCGGAATCTCCGTTGCCTACCAGGTCGAACAGAATAACCTTGAAGCGTTCGGCGAAGTGCGGAGCCATGAAGCGCCACATGTGCTGATCACAGCCGAATCCATGAGCAAAAATCAGAGTGGCCGGTCCGTCGCCCACGATATTGACGTTATTGCGCTGTTGGACCGACATATCGGGCTCCGAAAATAACCAGGCAACCGGCCTGTTGTGCATACCGTAATGATGATGAGAGGAGATTATCACCGTTAAAGGCACACTAGTGGCACAAACAGCACTTTAAGTCCGGAGCGGAAGAAGATTATTGATCGATGATCAGGGTCGGGGCATTGAGGCCTGAGCGTCGGTTATGCACGCTGCCTCGCCAGGCTGAGGATGTGTGACGCAGAATCTCACCAAAGGCATGCCAACGCAGAGCATTGGCACGGCAGGCAAGTATCGCGATGACTATTGTGGCAATTGCGCTGGTCCGAGCCCGTTCTCGGACTCATGACCTGGAGGTTTCACCCCCCTTACTCGCCGATATCTTCGTTCCACAACTCAGGCTTGCTGGCGATGAAGCCCTGCATCATGTGCTTGCACTCCTGGTTATCAAGCACCTCGATCTGCACGCCACGCGAGCGTAGGAGTTCTTCCTCGCCCATGAACGACTGGTTCTCGCCGACGATCACCTTGCGAATGCCGTAGAGCAGGATCGCCCCGCTGCACATCGCACAAGGAGACAGCGTGGTATAGAGCACCGCGTCACGGTACACGCGGGCCGGTTGGCGACCGGCGTTTTCGAGGGCATCCATTTCGCCGTGCCTGGTTGCACTGCCCTCTTGCACACGGCGGTTATGCCCCCGACCAATGATCTTGCCCTCGTGAACAATGACCGAACCGATGGGGATTCCACCTTCTTTCAGCCCTAGTTGTGCCTCATCGATTGCAGCCTGCATGAATGCGTCCATGGTTTTGCCTCATATCATCGAATGGATGTCAGCGTTGCAGTGCTGCCTGAGCGTTGCCCAGCGCACGACTTACGAATTGTCCCAGCAGCTCCGAGGACCGGGCTTTCATGTCGGCACTGACCTGGGTGTTTCTGGCTCTGAATCTGCTCACCAGGTAAGGCGAGTCCTCGCCCTGATTGAGCGAACGCAATTCCTCGGCCGTAAATGAATGGGCATAGGCCGCTGCCAGATTGCGGTCCCATTGCGATTGATACTCAGGTTGCAGGCGCTGCAACTCTTTTTGCACCAGTTCCTGAGCTTCGGTCTTGCCAATTGCTTGCACGATACCGGCAAACGTCGCTGTGCGCGAGGCGACCTGATAACCCAGCCACGCCAGACCTTCGCCCAGATTTCGCTGTTCCACCAACGCCAGCGCCATGTCATCCGCTTCTTCAGCATTGACCGGGTGCATCGCGTCCAGGCACAGGCAGGCCATGAGTGCCAGACAGGTCTGCCACGCACCTCGCGAGCCCTGGATGTAATCAGCCATGGCTCCTCCTGAGCATGAATTGACTGAGCCCTGAACTTAACAGCTCGGCAGGGCTTTACCACCCGACACGTCGTATACCGGCCATTGATGACGTTATCAGCTATGCCCCTTCCATGATCCTTGCAGCGCAACAGTCACAGACTGTGACTGACTTTGGCGGCAACATCGGCTGGCAACCAGGCTTTCCAGACCTCAGGGTGCTGTTTGAGGAACCTGGCGGCGGCCACGCCGGGGTCCTCATGTTTGTCACTCATTTCACCCAATGTCCGGTTGAGCAGATCAATCGGGAAATCGACGTTTTTGAAAACACTCACCAACTCAGGGTATTCTGCCGACACACCAATAGACAGCTTCGCCGCCAGCGAAGAGGTGCCACGCGGGTTGGGATTACTGGCGTCGGTCAGGGTTTTCCAGGCTTCTGCATCGAAAGCGGGCTCTTCCAGCTTGATCAGCTTGTACTTGCCCAGCAGGGGTGTGGGTGACCAGTAATAGAACAGCACTGGCTTGCCACGCCGTATGGCCGATGCGACTTCGGCGTCCAGCGCCGCGCCCGAGCCGGTGCGAAAGTTGACGAAGCTGTCTGTCAAGCCATAAGCCTTGAGCTTTTGGGTGTTGACGATCTCCGAAGTCCAACCGCTCGGGCTGTTCAGAAAACGGCCCTTGTCGGGCGATTCAGGGTCTTTGAAAACGTCCTTGTAGCGCGCCAGGTCAGCGACAGACTTCAGTCGGGCGCTACAGGTTTGATACCTTTGGCGGCATCGCCCTTGATCACGTACTCAGGCACCCACCAGCCTTCGGTCGCGCCTTTGACGATGTTGCCCAGACCGAGCACCTTACCGTCAGCTTCAGCCTTGACCCACACCGGGCTGCGTCCGGTCCACTCTTCAGCGATCACCTGAATGTCGTTTTTTGCCAGCGCGGTTTCCAGGCTGACGGTGCTGCCGGGCAAGGTATCAGTACGGTAGCCATAGCCTTTCTCGACAAGGGTACGCAGCACCTCGGTGATCAGGCTGCCACTTTCCCAAGTGAGCGCACCGAACTGGATAAGCGCGTTTTTTTCAGCCGCCCCTGCTGTCTGCCCAAGCAGCCCTAGCCCCAGCGCCAGAAGTGAACAGCCCAATAGTCGTGTTATCGATTTCATGCTCACCTCAAATGGCGCGAAAAAAAAACGGGTCTGAAACTATCGACAGCAGCCCTTGGCGATTAGTTGTCACGGCTTTAGCCTCTGTATGATGCGCAGCCCACGTACCGAGCCCGTCCGCGATGTCTGAAATCCGCTTTTACCCGTTACCCGATGCGTGCCGCCCGCTGCTGGGCAAGTTTTACCGCGAGCATCAGTCATCGATGCGTGCGGCCAGCAAGGGGCAGGCGTGGGTGGCGAAGCAGGCAGAAATCATCGGTGCCTTGTGCCTGACGCCCGTCGCTGAGGGACATTGGCTGACCGGGCTGTTCGTAGCGCCCCCCATGCGCGGGAAGACAGTGGCGCGAAGCTTGATCGATGCCGCGCTGCAACCGCTGGCCGGGCCGGTGTGGCTGTTCTGCCATCCGGATTTGCTGGTTTTTTACCAACTTGCCGGGTTTGAGACAGCACAACGTCTGCCACACACCCTCGGCGAGAAATTCATGCGCTACAGCCGCAGCAAACCGCTGATTGCGCTCTGTCGGGAAGCCTGACGGTTTTGCAGAGCCGCCGGAAGATCACTCATCGGCATTGGGGTCCATGTCCGGGAAAATTACGTCCATGAAGCCGAACTTGCTGAAATCGGTAATGCGCGACGGGTAGAGACGACCAATCAGGTGGTCGCATTCATGCTGCACGACCCGCGCATGAAATCCATGGGCAACACGCTCGATCCGCTGGCCGTCAGGGTCGAAACCTTCGTAGCGAATGCTCTGGTAACGGTTCACCATACCCCGTAACCCCGGCACCGACAGACACCCTTCCCAACCTTCTTCCAGGCTCGGGTTCAATGGGGTAATCAGCGGGTTGAGCAGGATGGTCTGAGGGACCGCCTCGGCCTGGGGATAGCGCTCACTGCGCTCGAAACCGAAAATGACCAGTTGCAGATCAATGCCGATCTGCGGTGCGGCAAGGCCCACACCGCCCACGCTGTGCATGGTCTCGAACATATCGGCAATCAGCGTGTTGAGTTCGCTGCTGCCGAACATGTCTGCGGGCACCGGAGGGGCGATGCGCAACAGGCGCTCATCGCCCATTTTCAGGATGCTACGGATCATGGCTGCGTGTTCCTTGCCTAAAAAGCAATCTTGCCACAGAACGCGATCAGGTTTCGTCAGCCTTCTGCAGTGGCACCGAGTGATCGCGGCCCAGGCCGGAAACGTGCTGTTTGCCTGTTTCGCTGCTTTCCTCGCCCAGCCCGTCACCGGCTTCCTTCTCGCCTGCGTCCTTGCCTTCGGCGGACATATGTTCGATCACCGCATTCATTTCAGCCCCCAATAACAGCACGGCAGCCGAAATGTAGAAGTACAGCAGCAGGACAATGATCGCGCCGATACTGCCGTACATGGCGTTGTAATCGGCAAAGGTCTTGACGTAAAAACCAAACGCCAGTGAAGCAACGATCCATACCACCACCGCCAGCACCGAGCCTGGGGTAATAAAGCGAAACTCCTGTTTGACGTCAGGCATCACGTAATAGATCAGCGCCACCGCAACCATCAGCAGAATGATGATCGCCGGCCAGCGCAGGATGGTCCACAGCGTCACGATGAAGTCTTCCATGCCGATCTGGGCTGCAATCCAGTTCATCACTTGCGGCCCCAGCACCATGAAAGCTGCGGCCGCGAGCAACATGCCGGCAATGCCTACGGTATACAGGATCGACAGCGGGAGGCGCTTCCAGATAGGCCGCCCTTCGACCACGTCGTAGGCAGCGTTCATGGCACTCATCATCAGGCGCACACCTGCTGAAGCAGTCCACAGCGCGATCACGATACCGATGGACAGCAGGCCACCCTTGGACTGTTGCAACTGGTCGATGACCGGGTTGACCTGCTCGAGCGCCTGGGGCGGCAAGAGGAATTCCGATTGCAGCCGCAACCAGGAAAAAAAGTCCGGCAGGTGCAGAAAGCCGATCAATGCGATCAGAAACAGCAGAAACGGAAACAGAGAGAACAGCATCTGATAAGCCAGTGCCGAGGCGTAGGTGGACATCTCGTCGTCGAGGAACTCGTTGACGGTTCTCACCAGCACCTTGCTGACTTTCAATTTACGCAAATGGGGGAAAATCATGGCGCTTCCTCTCGCTCCCTTACTGGAAAACCTCACATCCTGAAAACCGGTACTTCATGCATGCAGTGTCCCGTATGTGGCGCAGAGATGCGAATACCGATGGCACATTGACTGGACAGGTCGTGAAAGGTTTCAGTCCCGCAGAGCAGAAAGCATAACGGCCATCCGCGGATGGCCGTTATCGGTCTTGCCTGATCCCGGAATGAAAGCCCCGGGCCCCATCGACTCAAGCCTTGTCCACGCCCTTCTTGATCGCGTCCTTGGCTTTGCCTTTGGCTTGCTGGCCTTCGCCTTTCAGCTCTTGCGCCTTGCCTTCAGCCCGCAGTTTGGTGTTGTCGGTAGCCTTGCCAACAGCCTGCTTGACGTTACCAACGGCTTCGTTGGCCATACCTTTGGCTTTAGCTCATCGTGAATCTCCTGGGTCTGAAGACCGCGCTGGAATCGGATGTCGTACTCGACAAAATGGTTGACCTGCGGCTGTCGCGAAGAGTTTCAACTATTTTCTGGCCGGCTGATGCCACTCGTCTGCCATTTGCAATGGCGCGTTTTTAGCGCCGCCGACGGCGAGTTTGCATCGAAGTTTGTGCGAGAATGCGCGCCACTGTTGTCCGGCAGGGCCGACACGCTGAACAAACCGATGCACAGGAACGTTATGAAACTCGATAAAAAGCTGGCCATTGCACGCAGAAACCAGGACTTGGACGGCGCGGTGCTCGGCGTCAATAACACGCACTTCGCCGTGCTGGACCCAAAAAGAAACATCTGGTGGTTCGACCTGCCTGTGCCGCGCCTGCAAGTGGGTCAGTACGAATGGCTGCACTTGCTGCTGCACACACCTGAAACCGACCAGTTGCTGCACCTGAAAGTGACCACGGTGTTCATGCGCGATCACATGGAAGGCCTTGAAGTGCGCAATGCGGACAAACGCAAGCCGACCGTCAGCCTGGAGCTGAGCGCCGACAAGGATTCATTCCTCAAGGACATGCGCCCCAAGGGCAGCAACCTGGGTTTTGCCGCCTTCTTGCAAAAATAGCTCCACCAGCAGTCGTCACGTTCCCGCACGGCTCGGGATGAAAGTTGCCAATCGGCAACCTCATCCCGGCCTGCCGCTTCACGTAAACCGACGCACCGCCAGATACCCCGCCGTCCCGGCCAATGCCGATACCACTGTGCCCCACGCAAGGTCCACCAGCGCCAGTTGCGCAGGCCAGCCCTGCAAGGTGGCCCAGTTGGTCAGGTCATAAGTGCCGTAGGCAACCAGCCCCAGCAGGCCACTGAACAGGGCAGCCCGCGGCTGCAAATTGTGGGATTTTGAAATCGGTTATCATAGCCGAAAT